>JALHTV010000007.1 GCA_022866005.1 Phycisphaerae bacterium | reverse complement strand
TCCGGCGAAGGCGGACGAGGGATAAGGCCGCCCTGCCCCGTCGACCGATAAAGGATGGAGACCGGCTGACAACGGCGATGTGGTGGATCAGGAAAACAAGTCGCCGACGGCGCCTGGAGGGCCGGCGGGGTCCGCCTGCGGGCGAGCCCTCCGCCTGGGGGCGATTCCGCGCCGCCGGGGGGCTGGGGTCGGCCGCGCTGGCGGTGGCGTTCTTCGCGGCCGTGCTGCTGATGGACCTTTGGCCCACCGACCCGCTACCCTACCGCCTGGGGCAGTACGTCCCGGCGGACATCCACGCCCGCGTAGACTTTGAGGTCCTGTCGCAGCGTCTGCTGGCCGAGGATTTGGACCGGGCTAGGACCAGCACCCCGACGACATTCCAGCTCAACGTCACCTTGGTGGACGAGATCCTCTCGCGCCTCCAGGCCCTGCCGGCGGAATTGTCCGCAACCAGCCACCCGGCCCTGGACGGTGACCCGCTCAAGCCGTTCGCCATCGAGGGAGAACCGGCCCTGGCCGCCTGGCGGGCGATGACCCAGCCAGCCCGGCAGGAGTCCTACACCCAACATCTCCAGCGCCTGCAGGACGCCCTGGCCGAGGTGCTGCTCGTCCGCCAGGAGGACCTGGAGCACAGCAGCGGGAAGGTGTACCTCGTCCGCCCGGGCGGGGGTCTGGAGCGGCACGTGTCGGACCTGATCAGCCTGAACAAGACCGACAGAGTCGCCCACGAGGTCGGCCGCGTCGTGGGGGTCCTGCCTCCGGCCCTACAGGACAACGTGCGGAGCTACCTGCTGGACCTCTTCAGCCGCGGCCGCCCGCTGTACCGCTTCAACAAGGAGGCCACCGAGAACGACATCAAGGCCCGCCAAGCGGCGATCCAGGCCGATCCACCCAAGGAACACTACGAGCAGGGCAGGGTCCTGGTCCGCGCCAGTCGAGCCGCTGAAGGCGGAGGCATGGCCGGCCTCAGTGAGAGCGATTTGAACCTGCTGGTGGCCGAGTCCCAGGCGTATCTGGCCGCCCAGCGGCGCGACCGGCCCTGGACGCCGTGGCTGCGGAGGGCCGGGAGGGCGCTGGCGCTGCTGCTGCTCTGCGCCCTGCTGGTCGCCTATGTCGCGCGGCAGCAGCCCCAGGTCGTCAAGGACCACGGACGGGGCTTCGTCCTGACGGCCCTGCTCTTGTTGATGCTGGCCCTGGCGAAGGTCATGGCCATCTCACTGGGCTGGAACTGGCACGTGGTCGTCCTGCCGGTCCTCATGGCCGCCGTGGTCGTGACCATCGCGTACGAGCAGCGGTTGGCCTTCGTGCTGGGGGCGATCCTGGCCGTGCTGGTGGTGTTCCAGCTCCGCGCGGGGCTGGCGCTGCTGCTGGTGCTGCTGTCGGCGATCCTGGCGGTCGTGTTCCTCCTGCACGAGATTCGCCGCCGCAGCCGACTGATCGAGGTCTCCGCCGTGGCCGGTGTGTTGGCCTTGGTGGCGGTGTGGGCCGGGGGGCTGGCCCAAGCCGTGCCGTGGCCGTTCGTCCTGACCGACAGCCTCTGGGCCGCCGGGGCGGCGCTCCTGGTGGGGTTCCTGGTGCAGGGGCTGCTGCCCTTGGTGGAGCGCTGGTTCGGTGTGGCCACCAGCCTGACGCTGCTGGAGTGGTGCGACGCCAGCCAGCCGCTGCTGAAGCGCCTGGCCACCGAGGCCCCGGGCACCTACAACCACTCCCTCCAGCTCGGCACGATGTGCGAAGCCGCCGCCGAGAGCATCGGCGCCCGCGGCTTGCTCGCGCGGGTGGGGGCCTACTACCACGACGCGGGAAAGATCAACAAGCCGGACTACTTCGGTGAGAACCAGGCCTCAGCCACCTCCAAACACGCCCGCCTATCGCCCGCCATGAGCCTGCTGATCATCCTGGGGCACGTCAAGGACGGCTTGGAGCTGGCCCGGCAGTACGGGCTGCCGCCGGTGCTGTATGAGTTCATCACCAGCCATCACGGGACGACGCTGCTCCAGATTTTCTTCGAAGCCGCCGCCCAGCAGCGCAAGGCCGCCGACCAGCGAGCGCCGGAGGAGGTGGAGTTCCGCTACCCCGGCCCCAAGCCGCACAGCAAGGAATGCGCCATCCTCATGCTGGCCGACGCGGCCGAGTCGAGCGTGCGCTCCATGTCCGAACCTACCCCCGGGCGCATCGAGAACCAGGTCCACACCATGGTCAACCGCCGGCTGATGGACGGGCAGCTCGACGAGTGCGAACTGACGCTCAAGGAAGTCCACCAGATCGAGGCCACGCTGACCAAGAGCCTGTGCAGCATCTACCACTCCCGCGTCTCGTACCCCACGCCCAAGGGGGACCGCCCCTCCGCGGCCGAGCTCCAGGCCGCCCGGCGCAAGAACGACAAAGGTGACGAAGGCAAGAAGGCCGAAAAGGCTGAAGCACCTCAGATCGAACTGCACGCCCCGCAGACTCCCCTCTCCCCTCAGATCGACGACGTCTGACCCCCGCCCGATTCCCGAGGCACCAGGTACGGCGGCTCCTTCCTCCTCAGCGCCACCGACAAGACCCCCGCGGCGGCGAAGAACATCAGGAAGTGATAGAACACCGGCCCATAGGCCATCACCCAATCGGTCCAGGCCTCTCCGGTCTTCTCCGTCCGCCCCGTCAGCAGCGCCGCCGTCATGAACACACCGCTGCTGCTGCCCCACAGGCACGCGGCCGCCGCGACCATCAGCCCCATCGCCCATCCCCGGATGGACCGGGAGATTCCCGCGCGGGCAATCGCGTACCAGATCGGCACGGCGGCGACCAGGAGGACCGTCGCATGGTGGTCCCAGGTGCGCTGGTTGAGCAGCATCATGCCTACGGCCACCATCCCGTAGTGCAGCGCCCGCCGCCCATCGTCCCGGGGCAGCCTTCGCCAGCCGATGGCCCAGGCCCCCAGCGCCACCAGCGCCAACTGCACGGCGCGGACGACCAGCTTGGCCTGGTCCTCCGACAGGGACACGAACGCAATCCAGCCGTGCTCGGTCTGATCGCCGTAGCGGAGAGTATCGTCGGGGGCCCAAAAGATGTCGCCGCCGGACTGGCCCCCACCCAGCAGGTACCGCCCCAGGACACCGCTGATGGACTGGTTGACGTGGATGGGGTACCACTCGCCCTTGACCAGGCCGGGGATGATCAGGTTGTCCAGCCAGGTCTGGGTAAGGTCTACCGCCCGCTGCGGGCCCACCGCGGCAACCGGGACGGCCGCCCCAAACACCACCAGCGCCACCAGCGCACCGATCAGGACCTTCCACGACCGCTGGTACAGCCAATACCCCAAAAACAGGGCCGGGGTCATCTTCAGGCAGATCGCCCCCGCCAGCGCCGCCCCCGCCGCCAGGTCGCGCCCGCGGCGGTACAGCCACAGATGCAGCACGAGGGCAGCCAGCACAAACCCGTTGGTGTTGCCGTGCTGAATGTCACCGACGATGAGCTTGATCGCCCACAGCGCCCCCAGGGCCGCCGCCCAGGGCGGCATCCGCGACCCCCCGTGGTCGGCCACACGGATCATCAGCAGCATGGCCGCGACGACCGCGGCGATCTTGAGCGCGTTGAACAGCGCCGTCCCCACCCCCAGGGGCAAGTACGCAAAGGGCGTCAGCAGGATGACGGTGAACGGCATGTTGGGGTGCAGCGCCGTACCGCCGGCCTCGGCCCGGGCGACGTAGATGTTCCGCCCGGCCCAGAAATCCCGCACCGCGTAGCGCCAGCGCCCGATGGCGCCCTTGGTGGTCTTGACGTCCTGGCCCTGGGGCGCCCGGGCCGCTCTGCGGGCGTTCTTGAGCGTGCCATGCTGGAACTGGACGGCCGGGACGATCAGGAACGCAGCCAGCACGACGTACGCCACCACGCGCAAGACCACCGCCCGCCGCCGCGCCGCCGGGTCAGCGGGAAGCTCCGTCGCATAGGGCAGTGCCCATCGCGGCTTGTCGCCCAGCTCGGGCATGGGCGGGTGAGCTTACCCCACCGGCCTCCGCCACGCCAGCGCCGGCACTAGACCAATCCCGTCAGGTAGCACAGGCTTTCTGGCCTGTGCTCCTGGGCCAAGGGAAGGCGCACGGCCTTGAAAGGCCGTGCCACATACAGCACTTCTTCCCCTGCCTCCAGACCCTGATCCCGCAGAAGGACATACTCCCTGCCACCGCGGCGGGGTATAATCAACGTGGCCGGATGCGCGGAAGGCCGCTTCGCCCACCGAAGCCTTGAGCTTGTCTCGGGGCGAAGGCGGGCGGGGAGGAAAGTCCGAGCACCTCTGAACCACGATGGTGGGTAACGCCCACCGTCCGATGGAGCCCGCCGTAGCCCCGAGCCTAGCGAGGGGCGAAGGAGGGGCGAAGTCGGATAGGGACAGTGCCACAGAAAAGACACCGCCCTCTGAGGCTTCGGCCAAGGAGAGCAAGGGTGAAAAGGTGCGGTAAGAGCGCACCGCGGCCGCCGCGAGGCGACCGGCACGGCAAACCCCATCGGGTGCAAGGCCAAGCAGCGACTGGGGCACCCCACACGGG
>JALHTV010000076.1 GCA_022866005.1 Phycisphaerae bacterium | reverse complement strand
CGGCCACAGTGGGGGAACGGCGATCGCTGTCTGGGCGGCCGAGGCACTTCCGGAGGGAGAGAGCATCGACCGCATCGTGCTGCTGGGATCGTCTCTCTCTCCCGAGTATGACCTGTCCAAGGCGCTGAGGCACACCCGAATGGGCATTGTGAGCTTCTATTCCGACCGTGACGTTGCGATTCTGGGGGCTGGGACGATCCTCCTGGGGACCATGGATGGCCAACATACTGAAGCTGCCGGCAAAGTCGGCTTCCACCGTCCGGGGCGCGGGGGGGCGTCCTATGGCGGGCTGATACAAGTTGCCTGGGAACCCCGGATGGGTGCCTCGGGTCACGATGGGGGGCACTTTGGATACACCACCCCAGGATTCATGGAATCGCGTGTGAGACCATTCATTACCGAGACACCCTGGAATGACTTCCTAGCCGGAGCTCGAGCGACTCGGCACGACACGGAAACTGAGCCCCAAACCGCTGGGCTGGCTGTGAGCAGTTCCAAGTAGCCTCTGGCGCAAAAACTGGGACAGGCCTGAGGGCCTGTCCCTTCGCGACTTAGCGGGGGTGGGATTCTGCTCCGCAGGCGCCTGCGCTTCGCTCCGGTGTCGAACCCACATTGCGTGGCCTTCGGCCCCGCGTGGGTTCTCGCCGCCGCAGCCAATGACAAGGCCCGACACGGCTCCTGCCGCATCGGGCCTCGTCAGTAGCGGGGGTGGGATTTGAACCCACGACCTCCGGGTTATGAGCCCGACGAGCTACCAGGCTGCTCTACCCCGCGATCGTGTCATAGATGCTACGTCGGCTGATTCGGTCTGTCAAGTTCGCTTGACAAAGAAATGTCTCGCCGTCTGAGGCCGTCCGGTGGGCCCCGGCAAGACAGCTCTGCAACAAGCCTCCCGCGGCACGCAGCCCGCCGAAACAGTGGCGCGACAAAACGGTCAGGAGGGCTTGGCGCCGAGGGGTGGCATGGCGGCGAGCTGCTGGTAGAAGTGCCACCGCGTCGAGGCGTCTTTCTGGGCCAGCTCGATCAGGCGCTTGGCGCCCTGCGGGTCGGACTTGGTGAGCATCTTGTAGCGGATCTCGCTGTAGGCGTAGTCCGCAAAGGAGATTGTCGGCTCCTTGGAGTCCAGTTGCAGGGGGTTTTTGCCCTGATCGGCCAGGCGCGGGTCGTAACGGTACAGCGGCCAGGCCCCGCAGGCGACGGCGGCCTTCTGCTGCTCGAAGCCCGTCCGCATGTTGATGCCGTGGTTGATGCAGTGGCTGTAGGCGATGATCAGGCTGGGCCCGTCGTAGCTCTCGGCCTCGACGAAGGCCTTCACCGTCTGGGCGTCCGAGGCGCCCATGGCCACCTGGGCGACGTACACCATGCCGTAGCTCATGGCCAGCAGCCCCAGGTCCTTCTTGGGCGTGTTCTTGCCAGCGGCGGCGAACTTGGCGACCGCGGCGCGCGGCGTGGCCTTGGAGCACTGGCCGCCCGTGTTGGAGTACACCTGCGTGTCCAGCACCAGCACGTTGACATTCCGGGCGCTCGCGAGCACGTGGTCCAGCCCACCGTAGCCGATGTCGTAGGCCCAGCCGTCGCCGCCGATGGCCCAGACGCTCTTGCGGACCAGCGCGTCGGCGATACTGGCCAGTTGCGCGGCGCGGGGGGTCTTGAGCGTGGCGAGCTTCTTGCGCAGGTCTGCCACACGCTGGCGCTGCGCCGCGATGCCCGCCTCGGTGGACTGGTCCGCCGACAGCAGGCCCTCGGCCAGCTCGGTGCCGATCTGGCCCTTTAGTTCGGCCACCAGCTCGCGGGCGAACTCGTTGTGCTTGTCCAGCGTCAGGCGGAAGCCGTAGCTGAACTCGGCGGCGTCCTCGAACAGCGAGTTGTTCCACGTGGGCCCGCGCCCGTCGGCGTTGACGCAGTAGGGGGTGGTGGGTAGGTTGCCGCCGTAGATGCTCGAGCAGCCGGTGGCGTTGCCCATGATCGCCCGGTCGCCGAACAGTTGCGTCAGCAGCTTGACGTAGGGCGTCTCCCCGCACCCGGCGCAGGCGCCGGAGTACTCAAACAGCGGCCGACAGAGCTGGCTGCCCTTGACCGTGTTCACCTTGAGCTTCGAGCGGTCGATGTCCGGGATCGACAGGAAGAACTTGTAGTAGGTCCGCTCGGCCTCGCGCACGGGCGGCTGGAAGGTCATGTTGATGGCCTTGCGGGTGGGGGCGGTCTTGTTCTTGGCTGGGCAGACCTCCACGCACATGCCGCAGCCGGTGCAGTCCTCCGGGGCAACCTGCACGGTCCACCGGAGTCCCTCGAACTCCTTGCCCTTGGCGTCGGCGCTGCGGAAGCCCTCCGGGGCCTTGGCGAGCAGTTCGGGGGGGTAGGCCTTCGTGCGGATGCTGGCGTGCGGGCAGGTGATGGAGCACTTGCCGCACTGGATGCAGACGGCCGGGTCCCACAGGGGAATCTCCAGGGCGATGTTGCGCTTCTCCCACTGTGTCGTCGCCGTCGGCCAGGTGCCGTCGGCGGGCATGGCGCTGACGGGCAGCTCGTCACCCCGCCCGGCCATGATGGTCGCGGTGACCTTCTGGACGAACTCCGGAGCCTCTGGCGGCACGATGGGGGGCTTTTCGATCGAGCTGGTGGCCTTGGCGGAAACCTTGATCTCGTGCAGGTTGGCGATGGCCTGGTCCACGGCGGCGTAGTTCTGCTGGACCACGTCGTCGCCCTTGCGCCCGTAGGTGTCCTGGATGGACTTCTTGATGGCGGCGATGGCTTCCTGCTGTGGCAGGATGCCGGAGAGGTAGAAGAAGCACGTCTGCATGATCGTGTTGATCCGCCCGCCCATGCCGGTGTTCTTGGCCACCTCGTAGGCGTTGATGGCGTAGAACCGCAGCTTCTTGTCGATGATCTGCTGCTGGACCTGGCGCGGCAGGCGGTCCCAGACCTCTCCGGTGGGGAAGGGGGCATTCAGCAGGAGGGTCGCGCCGGGCAGGGCGGCCGAGAGCATGTCGTAGCGCTCTAGGAAGGTGAACAGGTGGCACGCCACGAAGTTGGCCTTGCCGACCAGGTACGTGGAGCGGATGGCCCGCGGCCCGAAGCGCAGGTGGCTGACGGTGATCGCGCCGGCCTTCTTGGAGTCGTAGACGAAGTAGCCCTGGGCGTGGTTGGGGGTCTCCTCCCCGATGATCTTGATCGAGTTCTTGTTGGCGCCCACGGTGCCGTCGCTGCCCAGCCCGTAGAACAGTGCCCGCACGACGTCGTGCCCCTCGGTGCTGAAGGACTCATCGTAATCCAGGCTCGTGCCCGTGACGTCATCGTTGATGCCCACGGTGAAGTGGTTGCGCGGGGTGGGCTTGGCCAGCTCATCGAATACGGCCTTGACCATCGCGGGGGTGAACTCCTTGCTGCTCAGCCCGTAGCGCCCACCGACAGCCTTGATGGCTCGACCGGATTCAGCGAGGGCGTTGACGCAGTCTAGGTGCAGCGGCTCCCCGGGCGCGCCGGGCTCCTTGGTGCGGTCCAGGACGGCGATGACCTTGACTGTCTTGGGCAGGGCGTCGACGAAGTGCTTCACGCTGAACGGCCGGTATAAGTGGACCTTCAGCACGCCGACCTTCTGCCCGGCGGCCGTGAGGTGCTCGACGGTCTCCTGGGCGGTCTCGGCCCCGCTGCACATCAGGACGATCACGCGCTCGGCATCGGGGGCGCCGACGTAGTCGAACAGGTGGTACTGGCGGCCGGTGAGCTTGGCGAGCTTGTCCATGTGCTTCTGGACGATGTCCGGGCAGGCGAGGGTGTACGTGTTCACCGTTTCGCGCCCTTGGAAGTAGACGTCGGGGTTCTGGCTGGTGCCGCGGAGCACCGGCCTGTCGGGAGTCATCGCGCGGGCGCGGTGAGCCAGGACCAACTCATCGGTGACCATTGCCCGCATGTCGTCATCGGTCAGCTCTTCGACCTTGACCGCCTCGCTGCTGGTCCGCCAGCCGTCGAAGAAGTGCAAGAAGGGCACGCGGCTCTCCAGCGTTGCCGAGGAGCCGATCAGCGTCAGGTCCATCACCTCCTGCACTGAGTTGCTCGCCAGCAGCGCGTAGCCGGTCTGCCGCACGGCCATCACGTCGCTGTGATCGCCGAAGATGCTCAAGGCCTGGCAGGCGAGCGACCGGGCGGAGACGTGGAAACACGTGCCGGTCAGCTCGCCGGCGATCTTGTACATCGTGGGGATCATCAGCAGCAGCCCCTGGGAGGCCGTGAAGGTCGTCGTCAGCGCCCCGGTCTGAAGCGCCCCGTGCACGGCCGCGGCCGCGCCGCCTTCCGACTGCATCTCCACCACGGTGGGCACGGTGCCCCAGACGTTCTTCTCCCCGGCGGCGGACTTGTCATCGCTGTGCTCGCCCATCGAGCTGGAGGGCGTGATCGGATAGATCGCGATGACCTCGTTAACCTTGTGGGCGACATGCGCGGCGGCCTCGTTGCCGTCCAGCATCACCATGCGTCTTGCCATGTTGACCTTCCTCTGAAAAAGCGTCGCCATGCATCGTGGGTGGTGGTCTCGCCTCTGGGGTCCTGACAGCAGGGGTCGGGCCTTGGGGCCGGCGAAACACGACCATTATGCGCGGCAGGAACTACCCACGCAACGACTTTCCCACCCGAGCGCGGGGGAGGGGGAGCTTAGGAGTGTGCGGTGCGCCAAATGCACTGGCCTGGCGGCGTGAGACCGCCTGCCCGGGGGAGGGACCCCGGCGCGCAGGGGCATTCCCGGTGGGGCAGGGAGCAGGCAGACGGGCGCGACACCTCGTGGAGGAGAGGAATCAGCCGCGGCGGCAGCCTGGGAACGAGAGGGATTCCCCATATCCGGGGAGCACGCCTACGCGTGACTGGCCTACCCGGCTGGGTCTCCAGGCTGCCGCCGACGGGAGCACATGCCGGGCGACCCGAGCCCTATCGGCTCGGTCGCCTTTCGGAGAAAGACTGTCTACAACAATTGTCACCAGCCGCACCGGCAGCGAACCCAGACGCAGCGAATCGCCGCCTGTGCCGGCGGGGGCTGCATTACGGGGTTACTAGCGTGAGCGTGATCTCTTTGCCGGGCAGCTTCGGACGCACCAAGAGGTTGAAGTCGTCCCAGAGCTGCGAGGCGTCCGCGCGCCCCACCATGAACAGGTCGTACAGCTCCCGGTTCTCCCAGCCCTCGGCGTGGCCGTCCATGAAGGCCAGGTTCCACTT
>JALHTV010000075.1 GCA_022866005.1 Phycisphaerae bacterium | reverse complement strand
GTGTTGCTCCTCCCCGGCGGGATCGTGTCCGTGCTGGCCAGCGATGGCGCGCTGACCGAGGCCATCGCCGAGCGGATCGAAGGGGCGGGCGTGGCGCCCAAGCTGGTCGATCGACACTACCTGGACGCCATGCTCACGCCCGACCGTCTGGAGGCGGTGCGGTCGGCCTCCGCGCAGGCGGCGGAGACCAACGGCGACTTCCGCCCCGTGCTGTACCATCACCACCTGCGGTACTGGACGGCGCAGTTCGGGACCCCCTGGGTGCTGCCGGCGGCGGTGGGCGCGTTGGCGCTGGTGGTGTACCTGGTGCGGATCCGCGCGGTGGCGCTGGCGATCTTTGCGTCGGGGTTTGCAGCCTCGTCGCTGGAAGTCGTGTTGCTGGTGGGCCTTCAGGTGCTGTGCGGGGCGGTGTACGTGGGTCTGGCGGGCCTGGTGACGGTGTTCATGGCTGGGCTGGCGGTGGGGGCGGCCGTCGCCAACCGCCTGCCGGGCCGCCAGCCGCGGCGGGGCATCGCGGGCCTGGCGGTGGGGATTGCCCTGCTTGCCTGCGCGATCCCGTCTATACTGAACGTGCTGGCCGCCCTGGCGGGTGCAGCCGCCGGGGTGCCGCTGGGCCAGGCCGCCGTGGCGGGCGCGGCGTTTGTATTGGCCGCGATGGTGGGCGGGCAGTTCGCTCTGGCCGGCCGGGCCGGAGCGGGCGCCGGGGCGCTGGCGGCCTCGCGGCTGTACGTGGCAGACTTCCTCGGCGCGTGCACCGGTGCGCTGCTGGCGTCGGCGGTGCTGATCCCGCTAGCGGGCCTGGCGGTTACGTGCCTGCTGGCTGGGGCGATGAACGTTGTGGCGGCAGTCGTGGTTGTCAAATCAAGGCCCCTGTAAGGAGACGGACCTTATGCGACTTCCCAGATTCATGCTTAAGATGGTGCGCATCACCGGCTGGGTCCTGCTGGTGCTGCTGGCGGTGCAGTTCAGCACGGTGGCCGCATTCGAGGGGCTGCTGCCGCAAGGGTGGCGCGGCAGCGCCGGAGAACTGCACGTGCGCACCGGCGTTGTCATTGGAGCCGTGGCCCTGCTCCACGTAGTGGCGGCGGTCTACCTGGCCGTAAGACGATGGACGTTCAAGAGCCGACATCCCCAAACGTAGAGCGCTCCGGCGACGCCGAGCGGTCGCACACGCTGACGCGCCGCGATCTCCTGAAGTACGGCCTGGCCGCCGCGGCCGGGACCGTGGGCGGCGGGGCGATCGTCTCCTACCTCGCCCAGCCCGTGGTTCGCCAACCGGCCGACGTGAACGTGTTCCGCGGCGACGCCCCCGGCGAGAACCTCTGGGCGCTGTGGTCCGCGCGCGGCTGGGTCAAAGAGGCGAGCCACTACCTCAAGGTCGGCCGGAACGTCGCGTGTCATCTCTGCCCCAACCGCTGCGTCCTGGCGCCGGGGGACCGCAGTCACTGCCGCAACAAGATCAACCGCGATGGCGTGCTCTACACCCTGGCCTACGCCAACCCCTGTGCGATCCACGTGGACCCGGTGGAGAAGAAGCCCCTGTTCCACTTCCTGCCCGGCAGCCGCACGTTCTCGCTGGCGACCAGCGGCTGCGTGTTCCGCTGCCTGAACTGCCAGAACT
>JALHTV010000074.1 GCA_022866005.1 Phycisphaerae bacterium | reverse complement strand
CCCAGAATCCAAAGGCCCGCACCGGCACATCGAAGATCATGGCGAAGACCTTCTCTGCGGGCGCGGGAAACCCGATCTCCAGAGACCCGCCGATGGACTGGGCGGCCTCGGTATCGACGCCGGCATCATTCCGGTAGCTCATGTCCATGAGGTACCCGTAGGGCTTGTACTCAAACCAGACCCCGGAGGTGTACCTGTACTCATCGTAGTACATCGTGGTCGTCAGCCCCTCGCCCAGGACCACCGGGGAGCCGTCGGAGTAGTACTCGAAGGAAATCAGCGTGTGCGAGATCGAGGTAAAGAAAGTGGCGTCGGATATGACCCCCGCGTGCACTCCCGCAGTGGCGGCGGCCAGCACAAATGACACAGCAACCGCGCCCATGCCCTTCATGATTGGCTCCCTTCCTTTGACAATCGACGTGGCCGGCCGATGTGTCCCCAGCACCGACCACTAGGCACTGCTAAAACGATACCACGAAAAGGCTTTTCGTCAAGCAAAAACGCCCCCTAACGCGCCAGATCGCAGCGGGTCAGGGTTCCGCGGCCGGGGGTGCGGAGCAAGACGGAGGGGTTCCACTTCGATGAACCGCAGGGGGCGCCGAGCCCGCCAAGTCACCTCTACAAGAAGGTGTCAGCAGCGGGTCTGCGGTGCGATTCTTTGGGCCGTTTGCGTCTTTGGTGGCCCCGCCTGCCAGCCAGGGTCAGGGCCCGCCGGAGGGTACCGAGGCGGGCTGTCCGGTTGCACCCGTCGCCGGGGCGCCGGTGGGCGGGGGCGGGTTCCACAGCCGGCGGATCGTCTCGATGTACTCGTCCCACGTGGCGCGCTGATCCTCGCGGAGCACGGCGGCGACCTCCGCGTGGATGACGTCGAGGTGGTCCCTGAAGGCTGGGTACATCTGGCGGCGGGTCTCCTGGAACTTCGGCCAGCGCTCGTCCATGATGGCCTGGACCTGCCTGGCCTGCGGGTCGGTCAGGTGAAGGGTCCTCTTGAGCCGCGCGGTGAACCGCTTGCGGGCCTCCTCCGGGTGGGCCAGGTAGTAGCTCCTGCGGTACTCCACGTACAGGAAGGTCAGTCCCGACCCGACGGCCAGGCCGGAGACGAAGACGATCAGCATCAGCAGCATCGTCAGCCAGCGTCGCCGACGCGGCGGGCGCGGAAGAGATGCGGAGGATGGAATCGCGGTTGGGGTCTGCTCGCTCATGGGATCACCGCCGTCGCTCGGAACAGCTCTGCCAGGGGGTCTTGCCACTGCACCCAGGCCCCGGCCGCCGCACCGGTGACCACCACCGCCGCGGCGGCCGCTGCAGCGGCGAACCATTTCAGCACGGGTTCCACGCGCCGCTGCGGTGCCAGCGCCAGGTCGCGCAGGACCCAGTCCGTCACGTCCACCCGTGGGGGCGCCTGCGTGGCGGCCGCGTGGGCCAATCGCCGAAGAATGTCTTGCTCGTTCATGATGCGCTCTCCCGGTCGCGGAGTCTCTCGCTCAGGCCGCTGGACTCCAGCAGCGCCCGCAGCTTCTTGCGGGCGCGATGGGCCTGCACCTTTACCATCGTCACGCTCCAGCCGGTATGCTCAGCGACTTCGGCCACGGGCATCTCCTCCAGGTCCATCATCGTCAGCACCAGCCGGTCCCGCGGCGGCAGGCGGCCCAGCAACCCGCGCAAGAGCCCCTGGGCCTGCTCGGCCTCCAGCGGGGCGGCGCCGGACACCGCCGGAGGATCCCAGTCACCCAGGGACACGGTATGTTCCGCCTCTCGCGTGCGGCGCTTCCAGAACCGATAGCCCACCCGTGTGGCGATGCGGTTAAGCCAATGGGCAAAGGGCCCGTGGCCCTTGTACCCACCCAGGCCCAGGTAGGCCTCCACGAACACGTCATGGACGAGCTCCTCCAGGTCCGTCCGGTCGTGCGTGAACCGCCACATCCTGGCGGCGATCTGCTGCTGATGCCGCCGCACCAGGCGCTCATACGCCCGGCCGTCGCCGCGTAGGCTGGCGGCGACATCCTGCTGGTCGGCCTGGTCCATCCCCACCAGTATGCACCGCCAACCCGGCACGGTCCAGCCGCAGGGTCGGCCCGCCCGAGGGACCGCCCTGCATGAGTTCTGTGGATGGAGCAGGCCAATAGGTTACTGCCTGTAACCTTGACGGCCTGGGAGAGCACTAACGGGGTGAGACGAAAGTTCGCGAGCAAAACGAAAGGAGCAATGCCATGAAGAGGATGACAGCCACATGCACGTGGGTGCTGGCCGCCGTGATCGCCGCCGGGGCGCTACTGGCCCTTGCGGACACCAGCTACGCCGACCGGGGCCGGGATAAGGACCGCGCGCCCACCCGATCCATCCGCGATGGAGACAGGGACAGGGACGCTCACCGGTGGGCGGCCCGCGATGACAAGGACCGCGACCGGTCGAGAACCTGGCGCGACCGTCCCTGGGACCGGGACGACCGCGATTGCGGCCTCCGCCGCCTGCCGATCCAGCAGGTGCAGGTGTATCTGGTTCCCGTCCGGGCATTCACCACCGTCAATATCCCGTGCCGGGTCTCCTACCTGTACCTGGGATTCTATGGGCGTTGGTGAGCACGATCGAAGGCGACCCGGGCGACCGGGCTGAGGGCCTAACGACGACCGCATGGCTACGGCAACCCGCCGCAGGCGGGTTGCCGTCTATGCGCAGGCCCCGGGCATACGAAGGCCTTCGTACATTTCGCTTGCCTATCAGGAAGGCCCCCGTAGACTAGGGGACCCCCCGGAGGCCGGCGGGCAGGTGAGTCCGCCGAGGGGCGGAAAGGCAATTCACGATGCCCAGGCAAGCTCGTCCTGCGGGCCATGGAGGATGCCCGCCTCAGCCACAGCGATCTCCAAGAGATTCAGCACGTCATAGACACGGTCCGCAAGCGAAAGCGGGGTGAGAAATGACGGACATCGTGCGTTCGATTCGAAAACTTCACGTGACCAGGCGCTGGGCGACCAGGCCGCGGGCAAGGCTCCTGCCGATGGCGGTGCTGGCGACGCTGCTGGCCTCGGCGTGCCTGTGGGACAACGCCTGTGAGGCGCCCACCCAGCCGGAAGGTACGGACCTGGTGGTCAGGATCGTGCTCCCCGAGGGGCAACTGGCCTACCTGTCCAAGCCGCCGATGATCTCCATCCAGGCCCACCGGTACATCCACTGGCGCTTTGGCCGGCCGGAGGGCGACATCGGCACGGTGCATCCCAACGCGGTCGTCGCAACGTCCATCGAGGGACCTCTGCAATTCGCAGTGGCCATCGACGCCGACAAGCCCGACGCACCCCAGCCGACCCTGCTGCGGGTCAACACCTCAGGCAAACTCGACTTCCGCCAGGCCGCGGTCATCCCGCTGACGCCGCGCTCGCCGCAGGGGGGCGCGGCAACGAGCTACGCCGCCGGGCCCGGTGCCGCTACGTTGCAGGTGGACGGGCAGACCATCCCGGTGACTCTCCACGGTGAGTACGAGCACAGCCTCGGCAGCCGCTACCTGAAGCTCGGATTGGAGTGCGTCCTTCAAGGCGCGTGCCGCTTCGGCAATCGCGTCCTGGCCGTTCGCATCGCCGACGGGGACGGCAACGGGCGCATCGGGGATCTGGTCCTGCCGATGCTTCGAAGCGGCGCGGTGATCGGCCGGACGCCCGGCTACACGGTGAACATCGACCTGGGCGACGGCTCGTTCGCCAAGAAAACCTCGCTGATCCGCACCATGTACGGGCAGCCAGTGTACATCGACGGCGCGTGGTGGGATCTGCGGGTCTCCAGTGACCGCAGGAGCGTCTTTGCCCATCGGCTGGGGGAGGGGACCGGGCGGGTCCGCATCCGTAACGCGCACTGGGAGGCGATGTTCCTCGGTGCCAATCATGTCTTCCGGCAGCATTACGATCCGTCGGCCGAGTCATTCCCCCTGCCGCCCGGCCGATACGTGGTGATGCGCTACAAGCAGTGGGCCGAGGCCGATATGAAGGATGACAAGCCCGCCGTCCTCATCGAGCCGCCGTTCCCCCGCAACGGGCCGTTCCTGCTGAAGGGAGACGAGGCGAGCTTCGAGGTGCTTAGGGACAAGACGCTGGACCTCCCGGTCGGCACACCCTTCCAAGCCAACCTCAAGGTGACCGGCGATGACCGGTCCAGGCAGTACCGCGTCTCGTACCGAGTGACGGATGCCTCCTCTTCCACGCCGGCGTACATCAGAACGGCTGCGGACCGGCCCGTTCGGGTGGCCGTCACCGTGTCGGACCGCGACGGGGCCAAGCTGTCGCAGGTCGACATGTCACACCAAGCCGACATGAAGGCCGAGGGCCAGTGGAACGCCCCTGCCGACGCCAAGGGCCCGTTCACGGCCGTGGCGACCATGGAGTGCGGGGATTTCGCTGCGGACACGCAGCGAGTGACCTTCGGGCCCCCGGCCGCGGAACGCGTGGCGGCAACACCCCCACCGGGCGGGCCAACGCCCAAGGGCTCCTCTCTAGAGTTCCACATCGCACCGACGCCCGCGGACCGGACCCGCGTGCCCATGTTCCCCGGCAGCCCGGCGGAGCTGCCGACCGTGCCGCAGCTCCTGAAGGAACTGCAAGAGCAGGGCCCCCAGCCTGCGCAGCGTCGCAACGACGCGTACCAGTGGTTCGAGATGGCCGGCGGGGTGGAGATGCCTCAGGCGATCACCGGGGAGCATGGCGGCCGTCGGTATGTGCTCCTGGCGGCCCTGGAGCCTTTCGGGATGCTAAGGAAGGACGCAGGCGACCCCTGGGGCGTGCGGAGCGCCCGGCCCTGTCTGGATCATGCGAATCGCCCGGCCGTGGCCTTCGAGCTGGACGAACGCGGTGGACAATTGTTTTCGGACCTGACGGGGTCCAACCTCGACAACACCCTGGCGATCCTGGTGGATGGAAAGGTGGTCGCTGCCCCGATCATCAGGGCCCGATTGGAGCGGCAAGGGATCATCTCCGGGCGCTTCACCCAGGAGCAGGCGGCCGAACTGGCCCGCGCGCTGGAGCTGGGCATGCGGCCCGGGGCCGGCGCTGAGACGGCTGGGGCTCTATCGGCCACGGTGACGCCGGTCACGGGGGACCCAAGCCAGCACACCTATGCGTGGCGGATCCAGCGCAAGACTCCTGCCCGGATGGTCTATGGCGTGCTGGAAGACGTGGGCAGCCGGAACCCCACGTGTGTTGTGGCCGCCTACGAGGGCAGGGCTGAGAGCATTGTCAAGGACTATACCCTGACGCTCACCCGCGAGAAGGACACGCTCAAGGGCGAGATCCGAGATGAGTACCATCCCGCTGAGGCCGGCAGCAAGGGCGCCGTATGGAACAGCATCCCCTGGCCGAAGGGGACGGAGCTCACCGACGTCTGGGAGGCGGCGCCGTCTGAGCTGACCCACAAGAGTTACCTCACCCTGTGGGAAGGGACGTTCCTCCGTAACGGCAAAGCGGTTAAGCACCTTGTCCTTGTCGCGCGCCTGGCCACGCCGCAGGACCCCGTCGCGAGCATCCTCGGTGAAGGCGACGCGGTGAAGGACATCGTGGGACCCCGCCAGACCCCGCCCAGCCCACAGCCGCGGGGGCGATAGAGGTCCTCGAACTGACCAAGCAATGCCCCTGTGCTGATTGCCGACTGCTTCAATTCAAAGGCCCGTGCAGATCGCTGCCGGGCCTTTGCCATGTTGCTCGTTCGCGCCGTCCCCCTCAGGGGGGTCGCGCTATGGGGTTATTAGCGTCAGCTTGATCTCCGAGCCGGGCAGCTTCGGACGCACCAAGAGGTTGAAGTCGTCCCAGAGCTGCGAGGCGTCCGCGCGCCCCACCATGAACAGGTCGTACAGCTCCCGGTTCTCCCAGCCCTCGGCGTGGCCGTCCATGAAGGCCAGGTTCCACTT
>JALHTV010000073.1 GCA_022866005.1 Phycisphaerae bacterium | reverse complement strand
GCTAGTCTCGACCGTGAAACGCGACCCCGGCCCCAGGCCCATCTCGGCCAATCGACGCTGAAGGCCCAGTCCGCCTCGCACATCCACGAGTTCGACCGTCTCCCCCGGCCGGGCCATCGCCAGGGGCATGAGCGGTTGCGCCCCCGGCCCCGGATCCCCCACATTCTTGCCGGTGCTCTGCATCAACTGATCCTTTCAACCTCGACGGCCTTGGCCTCTGCCTTCCGCAGAGACAGGTTATAGCCACGAACCAGGACCTCCACCGGGTCACCCAGCGGCGCTACCCGCACGACGGCCACCGCCGCCCCACGCGTAAGCCCCATTTCCATCAGCCGCCTGTTCGCCGCAGCAGACCCGCCCACGCGAACGATCTTCGCCTTCTCCCCCGGCCTCAGACCCGCCAACGTAGTGCTTATGTCGTTGTTCTCTCCTTACCCTTCATCCCCAGACCTAGGCTTCGCGCCAACCCTGCAACCCTCGCAGTCGCCGCCTTGGCGCTGCTGGGCGCAGTATTCCCGGAACGCTCGTGGCAATTCCTTCGCTGGTACCGAGCTTTCGCCCATGAACGCGACAAAGCAACTCAGCCGCCGCATGACCCCGTCGCCCACGGCGTGCTCGATCCGACAGGCGTTGGCTTCCGCCGTTTCCTGGTCAACGTCCAGCACCTCCATGAAAAAACCGCTTAGCTCTTTGTGCCGGTGCCGGATTCGTTCCGCCAGCGCCCTCCCATCGCGGGTAAGCGTGACCAACTCGTACGGTTTGTAGTTGACCAACTTGCGCTTCGCCAGGCCTCGAAGAGCGACGGTTACCGAGGACTTCGCAACGCCCATTTGCTCCGCAATGTCCCGTACTCGGGCGGTACCCATTCGCCCTATCAGGCCGAGGATCGCCTCAAGGTAGTCTTCTTGGGATGCCGTTAGGTCCATTCTGTAAAACCCAGTCAACAAGCTGACCTGTTAGATATATCTAACATAGTTGTATTAGGGCAACATGGCAATAGTAAAATTGGCTCGTGACTTTACCCCACGAAGCTCTGCCAAGGGGAAAGGTCAAAGATCCTGGTTGCGTTCCCCGGTACTCGGATGCGCCTCGCACATCGGAAGACACCCCGACGTCCGGGGATTGCCTTATTGAGCTTGTCGTCGAAAGCAGGGCTCGGCTACCGCCAAAGGTCGCTGTGTGAGTGCCTCTGGATTACTCCGATTGGCAGGCCAAGACCGGCAGTGATGTAACCTGCTTCTAGAGAAGACCTTGCCCATTGCCTATGGTCTTGATTGGAGGTGCCCAAGCCACCTGAAAAAGGGAGACTGTTTCGACGACAGGAACACTTGCTCCAGTCTTCGTTCGCCGCTTGGCGACCAAAGCTGCCCCGGCGCAGCCCCGGCCTAGCCGGAGGCGAAAGCCGGGCCATCTCCCATTCGAATGAGCGCGGCGAACTGCGCCTTGGCAAGCCATGAGTGAAGGGTCTTGGTACGTCTACGTGCTTGGCAGCCTCACCGATCCGCGGCGGCTCTATGTGGGGCTGACCAAGGACTTGAGGGGCCGCCTTCGAGGACACAATGCGGGTCAGGTTACCCACACCTCCAAGTTCCGGCCGTGGCAGACCGAGACGGCCATCGCCTTCCGCTTGAAGCCCAGAGCCGTCGCTTTTGAGAAGTACCTGAAGTCTCACTCGGGCCGCGCGTTCGCAAAGAAGCACTTCTGAAGTGCCGGCCACCCGCTAGTGTTTCGCCGGTTTGGCCAGGTCACCGCGGGCGATGTCGCCGGCCTTGGTCACGATGCGGCAGATGCTCATCATCTCCCGCACCTCGATGACCTCGATCTCGCCGACCTCGGTCTCTTTGTGGCCGATGACCTGCCCGTCGCGGTCGCGGATCGCCTCGCCCAGGTGGATCACCTGGTAGCGGCTGCCGGTCTGCATCCCGCCGCCGGAGCCCACGTCCAGGTAGACCTTCTCGTCCGCCACGGCCGCGACGCGGACGTCCTCGGCCTTGAGCGCCAGCTCGTCGATGAGTTCCTCGACCGCGTCGCTGATGGCCTCCAGGCCATTGGTGCCCAGCCCCATGACGGTCGTGGCGATCTCGCCCGTGCGCACGTCGTAGGCGCTGAGGTAGCAGGCGACGGAGAACTTCTCGCGGGCCAGGCGCTTCGCCCGTTCCCCCTCGACCTGGCGCAGGGCGATGGCCATCTTCTCGCGGTTGACCTTGCCGGGGTTGAAGATGTTGTCCCACAGGCCCGGCTGATACTCGGCCGCATCGCGGTAGTCGGCGTCCTTGTCCAGGTTGTCCTTGAGCGTCATGTCCTCGTTGACGCCCAGGGAGCCCTCCAGCAGGTACCGCACGCAGAGTGCTTGCCCCTCGTCGGGGGCGGTGTCGGGGTCGGCGTACTTGGTCTTGCCGAAGTTGATCTCGCGGAGGATCTCCAGGATGCGTTCCCGCTCGATGACGGTGAACGCCTCGCTTTTGACCAGTTCGTGCTTGAGGATTTCACGGGCCCGCGTGTTCATCTGCGGCGGGGTCTGGCCGCGGCCGGCGGCCACATCGTCGCCGATGCGGACGTTGACGTTCACCTTGCCTTCCTGTGAGCCCATGCTGGTGGGCGCATCGCCCCAGGGCACCTGGTCCACCTCCTTGGTGTCGCCGAAGCGCAGGATGGCCACGGCCAGCTTCCGGCCGCTGCGGCGCGTGGCGGTGTCCAGCACCTTCTGCGTGTAGTCGTACGTGCGCACCTGGGGCTTCTCGGAGGGGGGTGGAGGCGGCGGGGCCTCACCGCCCGCGAGCATCTTGGAGTCCTGGCAGCCGGCCAGGGCAGCCGCCCAGACGACCGCCAGGCCGATCAGCAGTGTCAGTGGCCTTCCCATGGTGTTCTCCCAGCCTAGGGCATCTCGAAGGAGGTCTTGGCCGGTTTGCGGATGATGATCTGGTAGTCCGCCGCCTTGGTGCTCATCGAGGTGCAGGTGTACTCGCTGACCGTTCGGGCGTTCAGCTCGATCGGCTCCCAGTTGGTCTGCTCCAGCACGTGCCCGCGCTCGTCCAGGAACGTCGTGCGGAACTCGGCGAACAGGTTGCTCTTGCGCTTGTTGCGCACGGTCAAGATCACCTTGAGCAGCCCCGCCCCGACCCGCTCGGTATCCACGCGGACGATGTCGATGACCTCGTCGGTGAGGTGGCTCTCGAACTGGATGCGCCCCTGGGTGAGGTAGGGGTTCTCCTCGGGTTCCAGTTCCGCCGGCTCGGTCGTGCAGCTGCACGCACCGAGGGCCGCGGCCGCCAGGCACAGGACGATGGACTTCTTCATGCGTGGGTCTCCAGTCACTTGGGGGGGGTCGGGGTCGTCGTGGGCGACGGCGCCCTATGGATCACCCGCTCGGCGTACTCGGTGCCAGGCGTGGGCGGGCACATGCACTTGCCCCCCATCACCACGTGCGGGCCAGCCTCGCACAGGCCGTTGCAGTGCTCATGGCCGGGCCCGGCAAGCTTGATGCCGGCCTCGCCGTAGGCTTCTCGCAGGTTCTCAGCCGTCATGCCGGTGCAGAAGCCGTCGGCGTGCAGCTTGGCTATCAGCGCCTCCGTGGGCGTGCAGCAGCAGGTTCCGCCCATCACGAAAGGCTTGCTGCCAGGCTTGTGGCCCGTGTGGTCGTTGCAGTAGGTCACCCCCGGGGCGGTGGCCGAGCGGGGAACGAACGGGCCGGGGGGCTTCTCGCAGCCGATCGCCACCAGGGCCAGCACGCCGACCAGGACGAGGATTTCACTTATTGGATGGCGGTGCATAGGTATTATCCGCTTCGGGCTTGGTGTGGATCAGGATGACGCTCTCGGCGTCCTCTGTCACGGGGATATAGTACCGCGTCAGGCCGTAGCGAGGGAGGAGGCAGTCGTTGGAGTCCAGGCACTGTAGGTTCAGAGTGTACAGGCCCGGCTTCACCTTGGCGGCGAAGACGTGCACCTCCCCCGGCATCAGCCGCCAGTACCGCCAGTCCGCCCGGACGTCCCAGTAGGAGGCGATGTCCCCGATGTACGGCATGCGGCTGAGGACGCTCTGGGTGACTCCCTTGGTTAGTTGCACGCGGTCTTTTTCGCTCATGCCGCGGGTGTCGGCCTGGTGGAACATATCGACCAGGCTGATGGCCTGGCCGACCTTGTGCCCGTTGAGGTAGACGACGACCTTGCGCTCCTCGTAGGGGGCCCGCATGATGGCGTCCATGTACCCGTTCTCACCGACCAGATACTTGATGGGGCCGACGCCGGTCTCGATCAGGCAGATCAGGTTCACGTCCTTCTGGTAGTCCACGGTGAAGAACTGCTCCGGGGACTCCGCCACCTTGAGCACGGGATTCTCTCCGATCGCCCCGGGCTGCTCGGCCGGCAGCTCCGCAGCGGGCATGCAGTTGGACATGTCCACGGCGCCGGGCACAGGGGTCTTGCCGGTGGTCGCGAGCTTGTAGCTCTCTTGCTCCAGGCGGATGCGCTTCGTGCGGGCGGCGGCCTGGCTTTTGCGGGTCGAGGCCGTCTCGGCCTCCTCGTTCTTGCGGACGACGTGCTCGGAGGCCTTGGTGAAGGCCACGCGGGCGTTGTCCGGCTGGTTGAGTTTCAGGAACGCCCGTCCCAGCCAGTAGTGGACCAGGCCGAAGTCGTGCCGGAACGCCGCCATGTCGTCCTCGGTGGTGGCGTCCTCCATGTCGGCCCGCGCGCAGAAGATGCGGGCATTGTTGTAGTCACCGTCGACGTAGTGGAGCATCCCCAGGTACGTGCAGACCAACGCCCGCTCGAACGGTTCCCCTTTGAAGATCTTCGTGGCCTCATTGCTGAGCGCCGCGGCCCGCTCCTTCTCGACGTCCTGGCGCTTTTGGATGTCATCATAGCACTGGAGCAGCTCGGCCTTGGCCGCGTCGTAGTTCCCGGCCATCAGGCACAGGCTGGCGTACTCCATGGACCACATGACGTAGTCGCGATCATGCGGGGCCAGATAGGTAACCTGGAGGAACCGGGCGGAGTCGTTGTAGGTCGGCTGGGGATCGACCCGCGCGACCAGGGCCTTGGCGGTCTTCATCACCGTGGGGTCGGGGCCGCACCCGCTCACGGTGAGCAAGACGGCGGCCGCGCAGGCCGTGGCAATACGGACGGCGGTCGTTCGCATGAGGGGCTCCTATCGGTACATGACGCCCGTGGTGGAGTGCTTCTTGATCTCGTACTCGTCTTCCCAGACCACCGCGGAGCTGCCCGCATCGGTCAGGCGGAAGCTGAGGCGCAGGTATTGGGTGCGCCCCGCTCCGGCCACCCGGTCGATGGAGTCGATGGTGCCGGTCAGGAAGAGGTCCGCCCCCAGCGGGGTCTGCTCACCGCTGGCGGTTCGCTTGCCGCGGACCTTGTCGCGGTTCTCGCGCTCGATCTGGTCGATGATGGCGCGATCCAGGAAGACCAGTCGGCCCTCGGCGTTCTTGATCAGCTCCGTGCGCATCTTCCGTAGGAACGCGTCGCCGTCGATGTAGTCGTTGGAATTGTTGATGACCTGCGAGAAGGCGATCTTGGGCGGCGTGGTCGCGTTCTGGATCTGGGGCAGTTGCACCAGACTGCGGGCCATCCGCTGGGAGATGGAGCGGAAGTCCTGGCTGGTGATCCCCGTGCCGAATTCGATCTCGCTCATCTGGTCCGGGTCCATGCGCTTGGTCTCGCCGGTGCATCCCGGCATCAGCAGGGCCGCGAGCAGCGCCACGGCCCCTGTGGCTGTTCGTGTCATGGCGTATTCCTCGCTATCTGGACTCAAGGGGCGACGCCGACCGGCGGTCGGGTCCATCGCCCAAAAAGAAGGGCCGAACGCAACGAAAACCCACGTCGTCGAACGCCTCGGTGGGCTTGAGCTTCTCAAAGGCCCGGCAGGCGGCCGCCGACGCGTCGGTCCGCCAGGACCCCCCCTTGACGATCTTCAGTGTGCCGTCGGCGGGTTCCTCGGGATGGTCCGCCGGCGTGCGGGCGTAAGCATTCGGGTCGTACCAGGTGCAGGTCCACTCCCTCACGTTGCCTGTCATATGCATCGCACCGAAGTTACCGATGTCCGCCGTAGGGTCTTCCGCCGGCCCCGGGGGACCGATTGCCAGGCCGGCCGTCTTCAGACGGCAGCCGCTCAGGCGATCCACACCTCCGCAGGGATACTCACGCTCGTCGTTGCCGCACGCGGCGCGGAGCCACTGGAGCATCGTCGGCAGGGCCTTGCCCTCGGCCTGGGCGTAGGCCGCGGCGGCCTCGTAGGTGACGCCGGTCACCGGCAGATCGGGCCCGTTGAGGTCACGGTCATTGCGGGTGATCGAGAGCAGCTTCTGGGTCTGGAGGCCCTGGGCCGTGACGCTCAGGAGGAACCGGCTGTATTCGGCCACCGTGACCTCGCAGCGGTCCATGAAGAACGGCTCGACCCACAACTGGCGGTTCCCCTCGGTCGTGTTCACCGTGACGTAGCCACCGGGGATGAAGACCATGCCCGCGGGAGGCGCCGAGGCGCGGGCACAGAGGTTCAGAAGGGTCACGTAGTAGTGTGCCAGCCGCGGCACGACGGCCGGCTCGGTGGATTTAGCCAGCTTCTGGCAGCGTTGCCATAGGGCCGGGAACAGCCGCTCCGTGCCCGCTTGCACGCAGGCATGGCGCAGCGCCTCCAGGTTCACCGGCGCCATCTCGTCGTCCGAGGCGGGCTGGCTTTCGCCCGTCGCAGCCTGCTCGCCCAGCAGCTCCTGCACCTGCCGCTGGGCGTGCTGGGTGAACTTGCTGACCAGCCGCGTGCGATGCACCGTGCATCCCTGCGTGGCGCCGGAGGCGACCGATACCAGTCGCAGGCACAGGAGATAGTCGTTCTCAAGCTTCGAGATGGCCGGGACGACCACGTGCTCGGCGTCCAGGGGCTTGGCGGCGGAGGCGTACCGGGCGTCGGCGTCCTCGGGGCCGAACGCCAGGGCGATGTCCCGCTCGTCCAGGACTGTCTTAAGCTGGGTCCGCTCCAGGACCTTGATCCCGCCCAGGGCGCTTAGGGCCTCGGTGACGGCCTGGTAGTAGCCGTCTGCCTCGGCGGCCGACACCGGCGCGTCGTATTCTGTGCCGGCGACGGCCACGGCCCGCGGCGCAGCGAAGGCCGCCTCGGGGCTGGCCCAGGAGAGGGTTCCTGCCAGGAGGATAACCCGGGCCAGGCCGACTTGGCAGGCTCGCAGATGCCCATGGGCTGGCGCCGTCCTATCGACCGCACCGGTTGCCGCCCCGTTCTTGAGGTTAAGCACGGCCACGCGCGTTCTCGAACACAACGCTCCTCGCTTTGCTCCGATGCCCCGAGTCGCGTCCATGCGCAAAGCGCTCCTCATTTCCGACCACTGGCCCAGCGATATTACTGCCATGCTTGCAGCCGTTGTCAAGGGGTCCTGTCGCCGGACTTGGCGCGCGGGGAAGGCAGGCCGTCCCGGGGCGGGCTGGGATCTGTTGGGCCTTGCGAGGCCTCTCGCAACGTGCAATGAAGCTGAACCTGACGCAGAAACGCCGTATCTCTTGCGCGCAGATCACGAAGACTCTAGGCGGCAGGCTGTCAACTTCTTTGGGTCAATGGTAGTCCCCTCGACAAGGTAACGTACGAAGATCACGCTCAGTTACAGGATAACGTGGCTGCGCATATCCGCGGACGTGCCGGGAGAGTATGGGAGGACGTGCCGCTGCCTGTGGGAGGGGCAACCACATGGATGAAGCTCTACTCAGCGACGTGAAGAACAAGGTAGCCCCTGATGGCGAGTTCCAGCTCGATGAGCGATGGGCCATGATACTCAAGAACGAGGCCTCAAGGCTCCCCAAGAGAGCCGACTTGCCTGAATCCGAGCAACGATGCCCAACGACTCGTGCGGGCGTTCGGTGGCAGTTGGAGACCCTCTTCGCCAGACATGTCTTTCAGGTGCAGGATTCTCTGCTTCTTCCCGAGGTCTTCAGCAAACTCGAAGGCTGCTGCCGCCGTGGCTCCGTTCGTCTGGCAGACATTGGTAGTGGTGCCGGAGCAGCCAGCGTTGCCACTCTAGACCTGATCGCCAGGATCATTGGCAGCGGCCAAGGGGCAGGCCGGCGTGGGTCGAATGTGGCAGTGGACATCGTCTTGAATGATGCTTCTACCGAAGCCATGGCCACAGGAGTCAGACTCATTACCACATTTGCCAGTCAGCCAAGCAGCGGACTACAGGTGGGTAGAGCCGTTACCGTGGAGACGCCGTTCCCCAAGAGTGCCCGCCAGCTTCGTCGCCTTGGTGGTGCGATAGGCCCCTACGACTTCTGCTTCATGTCGTATGCACTGGTGCCGTTGAAGGACGATTCCCCATACGACGACATTGCCACCGGGTTGCAGAAGACTATGCAATTGGGAGACTCATCTGGCACGTGCGGGGTGGTCCTGCAAGACCAGTTCCACGAATCGATGATTCGCCGATTGGCTGCCAAGCTCGGCATCCCATGCAGCAAGGCCACGATCCGCCAGAAGGTCCACGACCCCTCCAACAGCAATGAGGAGCAGACGTACAGCTTCTATCGATGCATCCTCAATGCTGAACCCGCGGCCGTCACGGCGTCTTGATCAGGTTCTGCTTGCAGAACTGGGCCGCCAGGCCGTGGTGACGGCAGAGGGCGAGGAAAGGCTCGACGATTTGGCTTCGGGCAATGTCATCTGGCAGGCGCCAACTGCCTCCGCGGAAGGTCAGTTTCTCCGACCTGGCGAGGTGGCGGTAGCCGGACAGGAGCTTCTTCATCACTTCTGACGTCACCCCGCCCCGCGGACGGGGAAGCTTGGCCACGGAATGTACGACGTGCATCACCTCGACCTCGGCGGCGAAGGCTAGCAGTCGATCTAGATCGTCCAGCATCTGCGGCTCAGGCAGGCCAAAGTGGGCCCAAGTCTTGTCGCGCAAGGGGTCGCGGGGGAAAAGCGGGTCAATCCGCAAGACGACCGGCACGCCAGCTCGTCGCAGGCGGCGGATGCCTTCGATGCGCTCCGCCACCGGTGGTGCGCTGGGATCGAAGATCCTCCGGGCTTCTTCCTGCCAAAAGGCCAGACTGACCTCAACGCGCAGGGCGGGCAGGCTATGCCTCGCAAAGTGTTCTTGTCGGGTGTGGTTAGCCGGCAACATGGCCAAGCGCTGAAGAAGCTCCACGTAGAGAGGCTGGGCGGCCAGAAGCGGGTTCTTGGTCAGAACCGTGACCGTGGTAAAGCGGCGGCGGTGCCGCGCAAGCTGCTCCAATGCGAGAAGCGTCTGCCCGATGGTCGCCTCCAGCGGCTGGAATGCATCGGTGCTGTTGGACAGGTGCAACGGGGCCGGCGGCACGTCGAAACGCTCTAAGTCCTCCAGGTCCTTTCGCAGCAGCCGCTCGAAGTCCTTCTTGCAGCCAGGCTGTTGCGGTTCGTAGCCGGCGGCATAGCAGTACTCACACTTGTGCGCGCAGCCGGTGTAGACGTTGATGCAATAGCGATGGCCGCTGGGGAATTCCCGCTGGTCGGCGAAAGGGCAATACCACTTGATCACCCGCGGCCGGGTGGGTGCGAGCATGGCCTTGCTAGACGTGTGCGGCAGAAAGTACCACGCCAGTGCGGCCTGCTCTTCCGCCGGTCGGCCTTGCCAAACGGGCGCGTACTTAGGGTCCACCCTTTGGGCCAAGGCCAAGCCTTCTTCGATGGACGGCGCGATCAGCATAGCCCGTACAGAATCCTAACGTTCCTTGGTATCCAAGGCAAGGACAAAGGGGGCAAGTACGCTAAGCGGAGTCGCCACCCTCGTGCAGTTAGAGACTGTTTCGACCCCAGGAACACTTGCTCCATGTCTACCGGTAGACCTATAGCAAACATAACCGATCGGGCAAATTCTCTCGTAAAGCCTGTGCAGACGTAGGCCTGTCTAGGTAAGAGCCCTGCCTTGCCAAAACTGTCTCCCTCGCCTGACGCTTGGTCCAGTGCTCCTCGACCAAACGGACCGACTTGCCGAAGGGAGAGCTTGCCCCTGTGAGCCGTCACGGCGCGTTGAGTAGGTTCTGTTTGCAGAGCTTGGCCATCAGGCCATGGCGGCGGCAGAGGGCCAAGAAGGGCTCGGTTACATGGTCGCGGGCAATGTCGGCCGGCCCTGGCGGTTTCATCGCGAGGCCATCGACCGCTGGCTGGCCACAGACAGGTGCCAACTTGTGCGTGCTCGCTAACTGTCCAGTATCGAGTCGGCCTTGCCCTGATCGACATCCATGATGTATCGGATGCCACTGACTTCCGCTGCCTCGCGTGTTAGGGCGGCTAGGTCATCGCGGGAGAGATGCTCCAAGGCGAACTTCCGGCTGCCGGCCAGGAGCTGGCGCAGGCCTTGGTCGAGGCGTTCGTAGTAGGTATAGAGTCCTATCGCACCGGTGGGGAGCTTCTCGAACTCTACGTCGCCCAGCTCCTTCCGCAGTGCTCCGGCCGTGACGAAGATATCGTCCTTCGAGGTCCCGAACCGCTCGACGTAGACGGGCACCTGGTTCTCTTCGATGGTGCGTCCGATGGTCTTCCCGACCATGGCCGCAGCGATGGGGGCGCGGGCCATGCCGACCAGTTTGACAAGCGGCGCGCCCATAGCCAGTCCCTTGAAGATCTGGTCCTCGAAGGCGAACCCGCCGGCCACGGCGAGGGCCGGGAGGTACTGGCCCTTGTCCGCCAGCCTCTTGGCGTAGCGGTACAAGAGCGAATGCAGGTATACCGGTGGGATGCCCCACTCGTTCATCATCCGCCACGGGCTCATGCCCGTCCCACCGCCGGCGCCGTCCACGGTGAGCAGGTCGAGCTTGTATCGCGAGGCGAACATGACGGCCCGTGCCAGGTCGGCGGGCCGGTAGGCGCCGGTCTTGAGGAAGATGTACTTCGCCCCCGCCTGGCGGAGTTGAGTGATTCGCTCGGCGAAGGATTCCTCGGTGACCATCCCGACCCGCGAATGCCGCTCGAACTCCTTGAACGCGCCGCGCTCGAACTCTTTGATGACGTGCGGATCCGTTGGGTCCGGCAGGACGAGATAGCCCCGCTGGCGCAAGACCTGTGCCTGCTTGAGGTCGCGGATCTTCACCTCGCCGCCGATGTCCTTAGCGCCCTGGCCCCACTTGAGCTCCACGCACTCCACGCCCAGCTTCTCGATAGCGTATTCCTGCACGCCCAGGCGAGTGTCCTCGACGTTCGCCTGGACGACAATGGCCCCGTACCCGTCGCGCTGGTGGTCCCTGTAGAGCTGGACGCGGCGCTTCAGGTCCATGGTGTCCACCACCCGCCCGTTCTTGAAGACGGCCTGCGGGTCCATGCCGACGACGTTCTCGCCGATCGTCAGGCCCGTGCCCGCCAGGGCCGCGCCGATGGCCAGGCCCTCCCAGTTGTTCTTGGCAATATTGGTCGAGCCGACGCCGGGGATGATCCAGGGCCGGCGGAACTTGATGCCGTTGTCGTGGCCGAAGGTGACCTCGAGATTGACGGCTGGGAAGATCGCCTTGTCGCTGTCGGCTTCGACGCCGTGGGCGCCAACCGCCGTCCCCATGATGCTGAAATGGGAGTAATCGACGGGGTATGACTTCTCGGCCGCCGTGGTGATGACGCAGAACGGCTGGGGGTAGATCACCTCGTGCCCGCGGTAGGCGCTTTTGCCGATCTCGCACATGCCGATGCAGCCGTCCACGCACGTCACGCACATGCCCGATGCAGGCACCACGGAGCCCTCGGTGCGGTTCTTCGTGAGGGTTGCCGCCGAGGCATTCGTCTTGGAGAACGTAGAGATCATGGAAGCCGGCTCCTTTAGGGGTCTACCTGTTTTGGGGGATCTCGCAGGCCACACAGGGGTCCATGTAGCACATCATGTCGTTGAATGCGTCCTTCTGGATGCAGGGCGGTGTCAGGTTCGCGCAGCCGCCGCAGACGGCCTTGTCAGGC
>JALHTV010000072.1 GCA_022866005.1 Phycisphaerae bacterium | reverse complement strand
GCCTGGCGTGGGTGGAGCTGGCGAGCGGGGCGTTCTGGGCGATGACCACCACTCCCGGCCACGTGCTGGACGAGCTGGTCCGCATCGGCCCGGCGGAGGTCATCTTCGCGGAAGGCTCCGCCGCCGACAGCCGGGACTTCCGCGATCGCCTCTCCCAGTGCACGCACGCCGCCGCTACGAGCCGACCGCCCTGGGCCTTCGACGCCCACGCCGCCACCGAGGCGCTCAAGGACCACTTCGCCGCGGCCACGCTGGAGGGCTTCGGCTTTGCCCAATGGGACCCGTCGCTGTCGGCCGCCGGAGCGATCATCGACTACCTCCGCGAGACCCAGCGGACCACCCTGGCCCACATCCGCGCCCTGCGGCGGTTCCAGCGCACCGATCACATGGCCATCGACGGCAACACGCTCCGCAGCCTGGAGGTCCACCGCACGCTCCGCAGCGGGCGGCGCGAGGGGTCGCTTCTGTCCTGCATCGACCGCACCGCCACCGGCATGGGCGCGCGGCTGCTGGAGCGGTGGCTGACCTTCCCGCTGACCGGTTACAGCGCGATCCAGGCCCGGCACGACACCGTGGAGGAATTGTGCGGCGACCGCAAGCGCCTCGCGGCCGTGCGGGCGCTGCTGGCGGAGGCGGCCCAGATCGACCGCATCGCGGCGGCCACCGCCATGGGGCGCGTCCGGCCGCGGGAGCTGCTGGCCCTGGGGGCGACGCTGCGTCTGCTGCCCAAGCTGACTGAGCTGCTGAAAGGCTGCCAGGCCGACCTGATCACCAGCCACCTGCCGCACCTGTGCGGCTTGGACGCCCCCGCCGAGCTGATCGCCCGCGCGATCGACCCGGACTGCCCGCCCGTCGTCCGCGACGGCGGGGTCATCGCCGCCGGCTACGACGGGGAGCTGGACCGCCTCCGCCGCGTCGGCAGCGACGGGCAGAGCTGGCTGGGCGAGTACCAGGCTGCCCAGGCCCAGCGCCTGGGCATCGCGACGCTCAAGGTCGGGTACAACCGCGTCTTCGGCTACTACATCGAGATTACCAACGTCCATCGCGACAAGGTCCCCCCCGACTACGTCCGCAAGCAGACGCTCAAGAACGCCGAGCGCTTCATCACCGACGATCTGAAGCGCTACGAGTCGGAGGTGCTCTCGGCGGGCGAGCGGGCCAAGGCGATGGAGGCGCAGCTCTTCGAGCAGGTGCGCGTGGCGCTGGCGGAGCACATCGCTGCCTTCCAGGCCGCGGCTGAGGCGCTGGCGGTGCTGGACGTGCTGGCGGGCCTGGCGGAGCTGGCCGTCGAGCGCGACTACCGCCGCCCGACGATCACCCAAGAGAACGTCCTGCACATCCTCGCGGGGCGCCACCCCGTGCTGGCCGAGCAGCTCCGCGAGCAGTTCGTGCCCAACGACGTGCACATGGAGGCCGCCGACCGCCGGTTGCTCATCATCACCGGCCCGAACATGTCCGGCAAGAGCACCTACATCCGCCAGACGGCGCTGCTGGTGCTGCTGGCCCAGGCGGGCAGCTTCATCCCGGCTGAGTCCGCGACCATCGGCCTGGTCGACCGCATCTTCACCCGCGTGGGGGCGGCGGATGAGCTGACGGCCGGCCTGAGCACGGTCATGCTGGAGAGGGTGGAGACGGCCAACATCCTCAACAATGCCACGGGCCGGTCGCTGGTGATCCTGGACGAGGTGGGGCGCGGCACGAGCACCTACGACGGCCTAGCCCTGGCCTGGGCCATCAGCGAGCATATCGCCCTGCGTATCCGCTGCCGGACGCTCT
>JALHTV010000071.1 GCA_022866005.1 Phycisphaerae bacterium | reverse complement strand
CCGCCAGACGCGCGACTACCTCGCCCTTGCCCAGCGGCTGAAGCTGGGCGTCACCGGCGGCTCAGACTTCCACGGCCAGACCAAGCCCACCGTCCTCCTGGGCCGCCCCCGCGTCAGCACGACCATGCTCTCCGCCACCCTCGCCGAGCGCCTGCTCGGCCTGCCCCGGTAAGATGTGAAACTCGGAGGGACGCGCTCCGTCGCGTCCCTTATACCCCCGGCCACGACAGAGCGTGGCCCTCCCGCAGCGGTGCGCAGCCGGGCGCGATGGCCTTCCGCGGGAAAGGAACCTTCGCGCCTACAGGGTTTTTCAGATTGTGGGCGGGGAGGATTCCGATTAACATCTGCGGGTGCTAGAAGGGTGGGTTTTCGGGCCGGCCCGTACCCTTCTTGGGGCATAGGGATGCGAATCAGACGAGTACACATTACCAACTTTCGATGTCTCGCGGACGCGACCATAGATTTTGAGGCCCTTACGGCGCTCGTCGGGCCAAATGGTTCTGGCAAGTCGGCTGTGGTCCGCGCGATAAGGGCTTTCTACGACAGTACGCTGACGATCAGTCCAGATGACTTCTACAATAGAGACGAGGGGAGGGATATAGAGATCGCTATTACCTTCGCCGATCTTAGTCCTAAGGAGAAGAGACTGTTTTACCCCTACATAGACCGCGATTCACTCACCGTCACAAAGGTGATTCGTGGTTCGGGTTTCCGGTATCACGGGACACGCCTCCAGCACCCTGGTTTCGCCGCGTTGCGACAGCTCCCAGGGAAGCGGGACCGTCTAAACGCATATGGTCAGGTACGTCAGCAGAGCGGTTACAGTGAACTGCCTTCTGTGAAGAGTGCCGATCAGGCTGATGAGGCCCTTTCGGCGTGGGAAGACGCTCACCCGGACCAGTGCGAAATGATGTGTGATGACGGGCAGTTCTGGGGGTTCTGGCAGGTGGGGAAGTCCCGGCTCGAGCGGTTCACGCGATATGTCTTTGTCCCCGCTGTGCGCGACGCCGAGCAGGACGCCACGGATGCGCGAGGGAGCGCCATCTATGAACTCATGGAGCTCGTTGTTCGCAGTGTTCTTGCCCAGAACGAGGCATTCCAGAAATTCAAGCAACGAGTGCAGGAGGAGTACGCCGGGCTCATCACCCCAGAGGCAATTCCCCAGTTAGGGCAATTGGGGGAGCAGTTGACGGCCATCCTCAGGCAGTACGTTCCATCTGCAGGGGTAATGCTACAGTGGCTTGAAGCTGGAGAGTTGTCCCTACCCACCCCCAAGACAGGGGTAAGGCTTCAGGAGGACGGGTTCGTTGCCCCCGTGGACAGGGTCGGCCATGGCCTCCAAAGAGCGTTCATCCTGTCATTACTGCAGCAGCTCGTCGCCGCAACTGCAATTGCGGACGCGGGTTCGGAAGACAAAGATGAGGTGGAGTGTGAGGGTGAACACGAGTCCCCCGGAATGCCCGACCTTATTCTCGGTATTGAGGAACCGGAACTATACCAACATCCGAACCGACAGAGACACCTGGCACGCATACTATGGGACCTAGCTCAGGGAACCATCACGGGTGTTGCCAGAAGAACTCAGGTGATCTACAGCACCCACTCTCCGTTGTTCGTAGACCTTCAGCGCTTCGATTCCATAAGACGGCTCTCAAAAGTGCGTGCGAAGGAAGGGGAGAACCTCCCACTTGTGACGCGAGTCACCTCACGTCCGCTCAGTTCTGTGGCTAAGGACCTGGAGGCCGCTCAAGATGAAGGGACGCGGGTGGCGTTTACCGCAGGCTCACTGAGGGCCCGAATGGCAACACTCATGACTCCTTGGATGAATGAGGGGTTTTTCGCAGATGTGGTAGTTTTGGTGGAAGGCGAAGATGATCGCGCGGCAATCCTCGGGACTGCATTGTTCATGAATCAAGATTTGGCAGCTTTGGGAGTAGCGGTTATCCCGTGCATGGGCAAGGACAGTATTGATCGCCCCTATTTGGTATTCTCAGGGCTCAATCTTCCTGTGTATGTCGTATTCGATGGTGACCACGGTGATGGTGCTCCCACGAATAGAAGGCTACAGAGGCTACTCGGTCTATCCAACGTAGTTGATGCTCCACCAGATCAGATCACTGCGACGTATGCCATTTTTGCGGGCGATCTGGACGGCGCTCTCTACACTGCTGCTGGACAAGAATGCTATACGTCTGTAGCTACCAAGTTCACCCAAGAGTACGGATACCCCGACTTGCAGCGGTGCAAGAAGTCTCCGCTGGTTGTCGCGACTCTACTGAAAGAAGCCCACCACCGTGGGATAGACATCCCGGACCCGAAAGCAATTGTGGCAAGTATATGCGATCTCTTGCCAGGGTGTCACCAACCAGCGCATGTACCGTAGGGTGAGCAGGTCCTTCGTGGAACAAAGAGAGTGCTCGCGCAGGAGTCATATAGTCTGCCCCTCTGAGCCTCCCTACCGAGGAAGCCCCTTGCTCCCCTGCTACTTGGTCACATCTTCCTGACCACACCGACGACGACGCCCTGGATGTCCACGTCGCGGGCGTAGATGGGTTTGAAGGCGGGGTTAGCGGGCTGGAGGCGGATGCGGCCACGCTCGCGGTAGAACTTCTTGAGCGTCGCCTCGCCATTATCCAGCAGGGCCACCACCGTCTCTCCGTTGCGGACGTCCTTCCCGCGGCGGCAGATCACGTAGTCCCCGTCGGCGATGTGCTCGTCGATCATGCTGTCGCCGGTGACCTGGAGCACGAAGGTCTCCCCCGACGCCCCGGCCGCAAACACGTCCTCCAGGTCCAGAATCTGGCGGTCCTCAATGGCCTCGATGGGTTGACCCGCGGCGACGCGCCCCACCAGCGGGATCCGCGTGGGCCGCTCGTCGGGGAAGGCGAGGTCATCCGCAATCCGCAAAGAGCGAGCCTTGTGCTGCGAGCCGCGATGGAGCAGTCCTTTTGCGACCAGCGCCTCGACGTGCTCGAATACGGTGACCTTGCTCAGGTGCAACCGATCGCCAATCTCCTGCATCGTCGGGGAAAAGCCATTCTGCCTGCGCCCATCGCGGATGAGGCGCAGGATCTCCAACTGCCTGGGTGTAACGGTAGGTTCCTTGCTCATGATCGCTCTCCCTGCTTGCCGTCCCGGCCCGCGCGGGGTCTGTGGGCGCCGCGACCGGCCCCAGCGCCTTTACCGCCAGGGCCGCCGGCATGGCCAGCTCGCCCAGCGCCACCGATCGGCCGACCAGCACCTCCCGTACGGGGCGGCGCCGCGCTCGGGCTAGGGCCTGGTCCAGACCCTCGGGGCCCAGGACCACCAACGGCACGGCCTGGTCCATTGAGGCGCTCGCGGGGGCGCTGGCCGGTGGGTCGCTCGTCGCCGGTAGCGGCCGGCAGTGCGCCGGCCAGGTCCGCACGAAATCGCCTCCCGGTCCAAACTGGCACAGCGGCATGTGCTCGTCCATGGCGTCACCTTCCAATTCTGTCACCAGGCCGCCGGCACCTGCCGCAGGAGGCAACGTCAGTTTGGCCTCTGTTAGCGACCATGGTATGCTAACATCGGCCTAACGTCAAGGCCGGCTTGAATCTTTTTTCTCGGCCGCCGCCGGCGGCGTCGGGCCCGGCCTGGCATGGACAGGGGCCTATATGTAGGGGTTTGAGGCTCGATCAGGGCCTACCGATAGCCGCTGTTTTATCGGCTGGAAGGTCGAAAGGACTTGAGTGCGAGTGGCCAGGCCTGATCCCTAAAGCGACAAGGCCCCGGGGGGAACCGGGGGCCTTGCCACTCACTGCATCGCGCTCCAACCGAAGGCCTCGCCTGACGGCGAGTCGGTGGGAACCTCCAAGGTCTATCGCTCGCTTGAAGCGGTCGGCCCGTCAGCCGCTCATGGGGCCGCTGTCGTCGTCTCTGCGGCGGCCCTCCAGCATCCGCCGAAGGTACATGTTCTCCCGGCGGGTCGCCTCCAGGTCGAACACCAGGTACTTCACCTGAAGCCGCAGGTAGTCCAACGTCTCCTCCAGGCTCGCCCCGGCCAGGTCCGTGGCGCCGGCGCAGCCGTCCTGTGCCTCACCGCCGCGATGCGGGAAGGCCAGCACCTCGCTGAGCTCGGCCAAGCCTTTTCTCATCGCCGCCTCGTTCATGGCAGCTTCCATTGCGACCGGTGCTCCTGCAGGGCGAACTGCCCATGTATGGACCGGTCGCGCTGGATATACACGCAACCACGGTGCCAACACGCCCCCTGCGGCCATCGCCAGCCCCTGGCCTCATAACCCATTAAACAGGAAAGGGATAGCACGGCAAATCCGCCGTGTGTGAGCCGGTCGGCGATTCTGTCTACGCCGGCATGTTTCCCGATTGCATCACTTGGACCCACGACGCTTGGCCTTTGTTCGGTTTAGGGTTATATTCACTCACCCTTAGAGCCGGACGTCCGATGTTGCCAGGCGGCAACATGATGCCTCCAGGCAACACGTTTGTGCGCAGGACCGACCACCGGCGGCGGGGTTGGCGCGTAAGGCGCGGGCCGGGGGTGGCGTGCGCGGGTGGGGGTGAGGGCTATACACGATCTTGCTTTGAACTCCGGCCAGCCGTGCTGTAGGCTTGGCGGACCGGCGGGCCCGACGCGGTCGGTCGGGCCGCCCGAGGGTATGGGTAGGACGTGGTGCCTATGGAATCGCAGCTCCATCTGGTGCTGGCCTCAGCCTCGCCGCGGAGGCGGGAGCTTCTGGTGCAGGCAGGGGTCTCCTTCGAGGTCGCCGGCCCGGCGCTTCCGGAGCTGGACGACATGATGGACAAGCTCCCCCCCGGCCAGCAGGCCGAGGCGCTGGCCTACTTCAAGGCCCGGGCCGTGTGGGACCGCGACCCGACCCGCTGGGTGCTGGGGGCGGATACGATCGTAGCCGCGGGGGGGCGGGTCCTGGGCAAGCCGCGCGACCGCCAGCACGCGCGGGAGATCCTCTGTGCCCTCGCCGGGACGCGCCACGCGGTCATCACGGGCCTGGCGCTTCTGGGCCCGGCCACCAGGCTCATCGCCTCCGACAACACCTTCGTCACTATGCGCAAACTCTCGGGCGCGGAGATCGAGGAGTACCTGGACTCGGGCCAGTGGGCCGGCAAGGCCGGGGCCTACGGCATCCAGGAGATCGCCGACCGCTTTGTGACCCAGGTCGAGGGCAGCTTCTCGAACGTCATGGGGCTGCCGCTGGAACTGTTGGATCGGATGCTCCACCAGGTCCTGGCCGGCAAGGAGAACCACGCGTGAGGACATCGGGCAACACGTCCAGGACCGTCTGCGTGGCGGCGTGCGTCGCGTTGGCGCTTGGTGCAGTCATTGCGGCCGGCGGGTGCCGCAAGAACCCGACCCCGCCACAAGTGACGATCAACGGCAAAGGCTGGTTCGTGGAGCTGGCCGCCACGCCGCAGCATCGCTTCGTGGGACTGGCGGGCAGGAAGGAGCTGCCTGCCGACGCGGGGATGCTGTTCATCTTCCCGGAGCCCATCGTCCTCCAGTTCTGCATGAGGGGCTGCACCATCCCGCTGGACGTCGCCTTCCTGGACGAGCACCGCCGCGTCGTGAGCACCACGACGATGGCCGTCGAGCCGGACCGGCTCGGGCGGGTCGTCTACAGTTCGCAGGGCCCCGCCAAGTACGCCCTGGAGGTAGCCGCCGGGGGCCTGGCCGCCGCGGGGGTGAAGGTCGGCGACGAGGCGGTCTTCACCGGGGACATCCCGCGCTAGGGCCGTCGCCAGGCCGAGCTAAAGGGCGCCCTTGTCCATGACGATGAGCTTGCAGGGCCGCGCTGTGCGCCCGCGCGGGAACGGCCATGACGGAGGCAACGCTCACCGCCACGAGGACGAAGCTGCTGTGGTTGGGGTCCTGGCCCCCGCCGCCCAACGTCGTCCAGGCGGCCGGCGATCGCTGGGAGATGACCGGCGCCGATCCAGGCCGGCCGCTGGGGGACCAACTCACCCAGGCGCCGGTGGCGGTGGTTGCCCTGGACGATCGCGACGACGGCCGGGCGCTGGCGGGTTTGCTGGACCGCCTGGCCCGTTCGGCCACGGTGGCGGTGCTGCTGCTGGCCGATGACGCCCCCACCGCCCGGGCGATGCTCCAGGGGAGGCGGGGCCAATTCCTCTGTGTCGCCGCCGACGCCCCCGCGGAGGAGCTGGCTGCCAAGCTGAGCGCCGCGGCCGACCTTCAGCCGGCCATCGCGGCCTTGCGAAAGGAGCTGTCCACCGCCCCCAGCACCGACGGCGCCGCGCGCGCGGACCTGGCCGAGCTGGACGAGCAGTTGCGCCTGGCCGGTCGGCTTCAGCAGGACTTTCTGCCCCGCCGCATGCCGGAGGTGGGCCCGCTGCGCTTTGCGGCGCTGTATCACCCGGCCGGGTGGGTCAGCGGGGACCTCTACGACGTCTCGCGGCTGGACGAGACGCACGTGGGCTTCTACATCGCCGACGCGGTCGGGCACGGCATGCCGGCGGCGCTGCTGACGATGTTCATCAAGAAGGCACTCCAGACCAAGCGGATCTTCGGGCACGCCTATCGCATCGTGCCGCCCGATGCGTCGCTGGCGGAGCTGAACGCCGACATCTGCGACCAGAACCTGCCGAGCTGCCAGTTCTGCACCGCCGTCTACGGCGTGGTGGACGTCTCGACGCTGACGCTGACCTTTGCCCGCGCCGGCCACCCCGAGCCGATCCTGATCCGCGCGGACGGCTCGCCCGTGCGTCTCAGCAGTCCGGGGGGCCTTTTGGGCGTGCTGCCCGACGCGACCTTCCCGCTGCACCACGTCCGCCTGGCCCCGGGCGACCGCCTGGTGCTCTACACGGACGGGCTGGAGGGCCTCCTCGGCCGCTTTGGCGACGGCCGCCGGCCCGACGCGACGGCCACCTTCGCCGCCTGGGCCAAGCTCCCGCGCCAAGAGATCCTCCTGCGCCTCACCGAGCGGCTGGAGTGCGCCCCGCCGGACCTGCGCAGCGAGGACGACGTGACCGTGCTCATCATGGACGTCGAGCGGGGGTGAAAACGGTCAATCGGTCGATTGGTCAATCCGTCAATCGGACGGACCTGCCAAGTGACCAATTGGCCGATTGGCCTTCTTCACTTCAGCCGGGCGAGGAGGGTGTTGAGGTAGAGTTCTCGCAGGCGGCGGGCGATAGCGTCCAGGGCCGGCTCGCGGACCTTGCCGGAGGCAATTTCTTCCAGCGCCTTTAGGCCCAGGGGCCCGAACTTCCGCAGCTTGGCCGCCTCGGCGTCGGCGTTGTCGACGTTGTCCCGCGCCATCTCCAGGCAGAAGTTGATCACGAAGTGGTGCAGGTCGGCCGTGGTCAGCTCCTCGCGCTGCTCCAGGGGTGTCACCGGGCCGCTGCCGGTCTGGGCCAGCAGGTCGTGCTCCTGCTGATAGAGCGCCTGAACGCGGGCCTTCTCGGCGCGCTCCTCTTCCTCGCTGGGTTCGGCCAGCGGCAGGATGTCCTCCTCACTGACCGGAGAGGGGATGTAGGTGCTCTGATGGCAGAAGGGGCACTTGCCCCGTTTGCCGCCGGCGTCGTCGGGGGCCTTGACCTCCTTGTGGCAATGCTCGCACTGGAACGTGATGCCCATGGCTTTTCTCCCGCTATTGGCCCATGGCCTTGATCACCACCCGCTTGGGGCGCTGCCCGTCGAACTCCGCATAGTAGACCTGCTGCCAGGGGCCCAGGTCAAGCCGCCCGGCCGTGATCGGCAGGATTACCTCATGGTGCACCAGCAGGTTCTTGAGGTGGGCGTCGGCGTTGCTCTCACCGGTGCGGTGGTGGCGGTAGTCGTCGCGGTAGGGCGCCAGCTTCTCCAGCCACTCGTCGATGTCCGCGATCAACCCGCTCTCGGCGTCGTTAACGTACACGGCGGCCGTGATGTGCATGGCCGAGACGAGCACCATCCCCTCGGCGATGCCGCTGCGTGCGACCACGTCGGCGACCTTGTCGGTGATGTTGACGTACTCGCGGTGGCGGCGGGTGTGGAAGGTCAGGTATTCCGTCAGCGACTTCATGGCCCCTGGTCTCCTACCGCCCGGATCCGACGACACTTCTCTCGCGCCGCGGGCGCCTTTATGATAGCACTCGCCGGACCCAGTTCGAAGCTCGGAGTTCAGAGTCCGCAGATAAGCAGGCACCGCATCCCCGTGCCTGCCTACCGGTAGGCAGGCTGACGCACGGGGCTTCTTCTCCGCGCGCTGCGAGGAAGGCCCCGCCGTCAGGCGGGGGATGAACGCTAGGGCCCCTACGCCCGAGAACATGCGCGATTGTCGATCCATCCGAGACGTCGCCGATGCCGTCAGCCGGCAGGTCCTGCCCGCCGTCCGCCGGCCGGGGCAATACGTCGGGCGCGAGATCAACGCCCGCTGCCCCGACGTCCACGCCGCCGAGGTCACCGTGGCCCTGGCCTTCCCCGACACCTACGGCGTCGGCATCAGCCACCTGGGCAGCCAGATCCTCTACCAGGTTCTCAACGACACCCCCGGCGTCGCCGCCGATCGGACCTACTGCCCGCAGAGTGACGCCGAAACCCTCTGCCGCCAGCACCGCGTACCCCTGTGGGGCTGGGAGAGCCGCTGCGCCGTGGGCGATTTCGACGTCCTGGGCTTTTCGCTGTCCTACGAGATGTGCGCCACCAACGTGCTGACGATGCTGGACCTGGCCGGGGTGCCGCTACGGGCCGAGCGGCGCAGCCAGGAACACCCCATCATCGTGGGCGGGGAGGCCCTGGCCGACACACCCGAACCGCTCGCGCCATTCTTCGACGTCTTCCTGCCCGGCGACGGCGAGCAGACGCTGGCGGCGCTGGTGGAGCGGGTCCGCCAAGCCAAGCGCGCGGGGACCAGCCGCGAGGACCTGCTGCTGGAGGTCGCGCGGACCGTCCCCTCGGCCTACGTGCCGCGGTTCTATGCGCCGCGGTACGACGAGGCGGGTGAGTTTGCGGGATTGTCACCGACGGTCGCCGACCTACCGCGTCGCATCGAGCGCGCGCACATCGCCCGCCTGGCCGACAGCCCGCCTGTCACTTGCCCGCTGGTCCCCCTGGCGGAGGCCGTCCACCAGCGCGTGACCATCGAGATCGCCCGCGGCTGTCCCCACGGCTGCCGCTTCTGCCAGGCCGGGCACACGCGCCGCCCGGTGCGGGTCCGCAGCGTGGAGGAAATCATTGCCACCGCCCGGAAGGCCCTGGCCGCGACCGGATACCGCGAGATCTCCCTGCTGAGCCTGTCCGCCGGCGACTACCCGCACCTGAGGGAGCTGATCGACCGCCTGAACGCCGAGTTCGCCAGCCAGCACGTCTCGATCTCGCTGCCGTCGCTGCGGGTTGATGAGCATCTGGCGGAGCTGCCGCGGCTGACCAGCGTCGTCCGCAAGGGCGGGCTGACGATTGCCGCCGAGGCCGGCTCCCCGCACCTGCGGGAGGCCATCGGCAAGGACATCTCCGACGCCGACATGCTCGCGGGCGTCACCGCTGCCTACGCGGCGGGCTGGCGGCACGTGAAGGTCTACTTCATGGCCGGCCTGCCGGGGGAAGGCGAAGGCGACATCGACGCGATCTACGATCTGTGCCGCCGCCTGTCCGACGCCCGCCGCGACGTGGACGGCCAGCGAGGGGCGATCACCGCGTCGGTCTCCTGGCTGGTGCCCAAGCCGCATACACCAATGCAATGGTCCCCGATGCGCGAGGCGGAATACTTCTTCGCCGTCCGCCGGCGCCTGAGGGAGCTGGCCCGTCGCTCACCCGTCAGCTTCAAGTTCCACCGCATCGAGCGGAGCATCCTGGAAGCCGTCCTCTGCCGCGGCGACCGGCGCCTGGCCGACACCATCGAGGCCGCCTGGCGCAGCGGGGCGCGGATGGACGCGTGGGAGGAGCACTTCGACTACGCCCGCTGGCAGGCCGCCTTCCAGCAGACCGGCATCGACCCCGCCCGCATCGCCCATCGGCCGCTGCCGCTGGACGCGGCGTTGCCGTGGTCCCACATCGCCCCGCCCGTTAGCGACAAGCTCCTGAGGCGGGAGCATCAGCGGATGATGGACATGCTGGCGTGGAATTAGCGAACGGGCAAGGACCAGTGGTCGTACAGAATAATGTATCCGAAGGCTCATTAGTATTTGCTTGACAGCCATGCTCGAACTGCGGAGTATCTTCGCACTTGTGGAACTCCTTACTCCCGTGGTGGGCGCAATACGCAAGCAGGTGGATTGCGGATGATGGAAGAAAGGAGTAGCATGTCCAAACGTCCTCCGGATCTCGCTGACTTCCGGAAACCACCGGTTATCGAAGTGGTTCTCGGGATCCAGTTCAGGACGAAAGAACCAGTCAACGCACTTCACCTAGGCAGTTACTGGCAATCCATTCAAGGCAGTTTCCCGAAGTACCGAGTAGTTCCTCCGTTGCCAGGATTCGCAGAGGACTTGAGCAAACCGCCTTTCCTCGCGGAGCCAAGCATCGAGTTCGGGACAGGTGTACCACCTTTGCCGAGGTACTGGTTCCTTGATGAATCGGAGACGAAGCTGATCCAGCTCCAGACCAACTGGTTCCTACACAACTGGCGGAAGGTGACTGGTGCCGAAGAGTACCCGCGATTCGAAGCGATTAGCACCGAGTTCTTTGACCGATGGAGACAATTCGCCGACTTCTGTGCCACGCACAACCTAGGCAAACCGCAGGCCGAGCTGGCCGAAGTGACTTACGTCAACCACATCATGAAGGGTTCATGCTGGGCCGAAATGGCCGATCTGTCCAACGTTTTCAGTTTCCTATCAGAGATCAAGGATTCTCTCCTGCAGAAGTCCCTGGAGGCGGTTAGCTACGACATGTGCTTCAGGATCCCTGAAGACAAGGGCCGGTTGCGAGTCAGTATTCTCCCGGCTATACGAGCACGAGACAGGGATCTCGGGTTACGCATGAATCTCACCGTTCGTGGCCCCATCAAGGACCAAACGGAAGATGCATTTGCAGAATGGTTTGGCGTGGCCCGATGGTGGATCGTTAAGGCTTTCGAATTGCTGACAACAAAGAAGGCACACGACCACTGGGAAAGGATAAGTCCATGAACGGTTCTGCAGCCACCTCCGAGAAGGTGCCAAAGGCGCTTTCCGACCAGGATGTTCTGAGTATTTGCCGATTTGGCGCAGCGGCTGACGAGGTGCTTCTCAACGGTTCCATGGAACCGTTCCGGCAAAAGAGGGGTGTCCCTCCCCGTGCGGTAATTGACAGTGCCAGTGCCACCATCCCGCTCGCCGGTTGGCTGAGGGCGATATTGCCGGCCATCAGCGAGATCGAGACTCTTGAGAATAACTGGGACACTTATGGGAGCCCTCCTCCGGCGAAGGAGCTGCTCAACGAGGTCCTGTTGCTCCTCTACCTAACCGAATTGGATTTCCCCCCTCCCGCTGTGGTTCCGATTTCTGGAGGAGGGATTCAGTTGGAGTGGCTCGTGGGGGGGCGAGAGCTCGAGGTGGAATTCCGCCCAAGCGCCCAAGCGGTTTTCCTGGCCACGGATCTGAGGGATCGGTCTTCCTACGAAGGCATCTTCTACAGGACCGACTACAATGCAATGCGCGAGCTCATCGGTTGGGTGACCGAAGCGTGAGGAGCATGGGGTGTCAGAATGGTCGGTTGGTGCCCAGGATCACCTTCATATCCCAGACAGTGAGGATCTGTACCGCCGGGTAGTATCCGACTGGATCGTCATGGACAGGTCAACCGGCAGAAACCGCTTGTCGTCGGCGGCATTCATCGATCAGACCCAAGCTAAACGGGTATCTGTCGATCGCGCAAGCCTGACCACGGCAGAGCGATGCTTCTCCAGGGGAGACCAGCGTCATATCGGTGTCGTTGCCGTGACGGCAGGGCAAGTTCGCGGACTGGGCGAGGAGGTAATTGCCACGCCGCAGGATGACAACCCCGCGCACGCCGAGATCCCTTGCCCAAAGAAGGAATCCGCAAGGAGGCTAGCACGCGAATACGCGAGGTGGATCCATCCACCCGGTTCCAACCCCATCTCCCAATGAAGCAGTCGAGCTAGCCCGCCGCGCCTCGTCTACCACAGCACGTCGCGCGCGTCGAAGACCGGGCCGTCCTGGCAGCACAGCGAATACTTCCACCCGTCGGCGCTGTCCGCGGTGGTCTTGACGACGCACGACTGGCACGTGCCCATCCCGCAGGCCATGTGACGCTCCAGGGCGAGCTGGCACTCGATGTCGGCTGAGACGCACGCGGCCGCGACGGCCTGCATCATCGCCTCCGGCCCGCAGCAGTAAACCACCACCTGCCCGCCTTTGGCGCCCGACTGCTCCAGCCAGTGTGAAAGGGCCTCGCTGATAAAGCCGCGATAGCCCATGCTGCCGTCATCGGTCGCGACGACCGAGGGTGCCCCCGCGGCGGCGAACTCCGCCACGCACGGTGTCGCCCGGCCATCGGCCTCGACCCGCGCCCCCGGCACGAGCGTCAGCGGCAGCACCTCTCCCGTGCGGGCGCCGGCGAACACGATCGTCTTCTTGCCCGCCGCGGCCAAGGCGTGCGCTAGGTACATCAGCGGCGGGATGCCCACCCCCCCACCGACCAGTACCGCCCGCTCCGCCTCACCGCGGATGGTGAAGCCATTGCCCAGCGGGCCCAGCACGCTGACGGGCTCACCGCCACCCAGGCCCGCCAGCCAGCGCGTGCCCACGCCCACCACGCGATAGACCAAGCTCAACTCCACATCGTCCCCGTGCTCGGTCCTGCCAGCCAGGCTCAGGGGCCGACGCAGGAAGGCCTCGGTGTCCCGCAGCTCCGGCTGGGTGAGCGTTGGCGGGCGACCGGCGGGCCACTCGCTGACCGTGTTGCCGGCCAGGGCTTCGAGCGGCCGACACTGCACCTGCACGAACTGCCCGGGCTGCGTGGGTGGGAAACGCTCTACCAGCACTTGCAGGCGGTAGTGCCCGCGGCAGATCGCGCGGTTCGCCACGACCTCCCCTGTGAAGACGCCGCGTGCCGTGCGCGTGTGCCCCTCAGTGTGCATAGCCCCATCCTAGGCCCAGCGCGGGCAACGGTGTCAACACGAATCGCTCCAAGCGCCCGGCGGCAGCAACAGTCTCAAACCACGCTCCGGTTTTCTTCCTCGTGGCTGGGGTGTTCGGCCTGGCTGCGGTTTTCGTCCTGGCGGGCAAGGTTGATGCCGAGCTTGGCGCCGTAGAGCCGGTAGATGTCGGCCGGCGACAGCCCCAGCAGTTGGCAGATGCTCACCCAGAAGAACAGCATGTCGATGGCCTCGACGCGAGCATTCTGGACGTCCATCAACTCGTACTGGCGGCCTTCCTTGGCCTCGCGGTACCAGTGCTTCCAACTGAGGCACTGCTGGATCTCGTGGCACTCATCGGCCAGGGCGTCGATGTGATTCTTCATCGCCCGCCCGACCTTCACCCGCGTGGCGGCGTCGGCCCGGCCGCGGCCGGCCTCCAAGGCCCTCAGCAGCGCCTCCCCCAGCGCCTGCGTGTCGATGCCGGCCTTGCGGTTCAGCGCCGCCTGAAGCGGCCAGATGTCGTCTAGCGACCGGATCGCTCCATCCGTCATCTCTGCTCCCTCGCTCCGCGCCCACGAACCGCTCGCCAGTGTAGGCGCCCCGCCGCCCGACGCAAGTCCCCAGGGGTGATACGTGCTTTATTGCGCGCCCCGTGGCACTACAATGCCTGCCATGTGCGGCTTTGCCGGTGAGTTCCTCCTGGGGGCTGGGCGCGCCGACCTCCAACTCGCGCGCCGCATGGCCCAGTGCCTTTTTCACCGTGGCCCGGACGAACAGGGCGCGTTTCTCTCGGCCGACGGGCGCTGCGCGATCGGCTTTCGGCGCCTGGCCATCATCGACCCGCCCGGATCACACCAGCCGATGACCAGCGACGACGGCCTGCTCACGGTCGCGTTCAACGGCGAGATCTACAACTTCCGTCAGCTCCGCCAGGAACTCACGGCTGGGGGCTGCCGCTTCCGCACAGCCGGCGATACCGAGGTCCTCTTGCACCTGTTCCGTCGTGACGGTCTGGAGATGCTCCGCCACCTGGACGGTATGTTCGCCTTCGCCCTCTACGATGCCCGCAGCGGCCAGGTCCTCCTCGCCCGCGATCGGCTGGGCGAAAAGCCCCTCTGGTACGCCCCGCTTCCAGATCGGATCGTCTTCGCCAGCGAGGCCAAGGCAATCCTGCTCCATCCGCAGGTCAGCAGAGAGACCGACCCTGCCTCCCTAACCTATTACCTGACAGTCGGTTACATGCCGGCCCCCATATCGGCCTACCGCGCGATCGCCAAGCTGGCCCCCGGCAGCTCCATGGTTGTCAGCGACCGCATCGGCCGGGCGGAGCGCTACTGGCAGCCCAGCCCCATCGACCTGCCGGCCGACAGGGCCGATCTGCCTGAGCTGCTACGAACGCGCGTCTCCGCGGCCGTCGCCAGCAGGATGATCTCCGACGTGCCCCTGGGCGCGCTGCTCAGCGGCGGTGTGGATTCTTCTATCGTGGTCGCTGCCATGAGCCGCGCGGCCGGTGCAGTCGGCGGCGTGAGGACCTTCACCGCAGGGTTCGCAGACAGCCGCTTCGATGAGCGTCCCGCCGCCCGCGCCGTCGCGCACCACTGCGGCACCGACCACACCGAATTGCTCGTCCAGGCCTCCCCCGCCGGCGCGTTGGACGCGGTCGTCTCTCTGTACGATGAGCCGTTCGCCGACTCCGGCGCCCTGCCCACCTGGCTGATCAGCCGCGAGGCCCGGCGGCATGTGACGGTGGCGCTGACCGGCGATGGCGGGGATGAGGTCTTCGGCGGTTACGATCGTTATCGGGCCTTGCAGCTAGGATGTGGCCTCTGCCCCCTGGGCTACGCGCTGGTCCGTGCCGCTGCGGCCCTGGTGCGCCCGTTTGCCAGAGGCCATGAGCGCAGTAGGCTGAGGAGGCTGGCGAGATTCGCAGAGGCACTTCCATATCCACCTTCCGTACAATACTTTAGATACAGAAGCTTATTCGGCCCAGACGACCTTCCCCGCCTGCTGAGCGACCAAGCGCTCGGGAAGGCAGACATCGACCGCCCTGCCGAGTGGTTCTGCGACCTGTACGAGGGCGCCGGGGTGGATGATGAGGTCCTGGCCGCGCAGCGTCACGACCTGAGCACCTACCTGCCCGACGACCTGCTGGTCAAGACCGATATCGCCTCGATGGCCTGTTCACTGGAGCTCCGCGCCCCAATGCTTCAGGCGGAGCTGGTCTCGTTGGGGCTATCACTGCCGACCTCGGCCAAGATCGCCGGCGGGCGGGGCAAGGCGATCCTGCGTGAGGCCTTTGCGGACTGGCTGCCTGCCCATATCCTCAGGGCGCCAAAGAGGGGCTTTGGCGTGCCTCTGGCGCGCTGGCTGCGGGAGGACCTGCGGAAGGAGTTAGACGAGTGGCTGCTTCGACCTGCGGGGGCATTTGGGCGGATGTTCCGCCCGGAGGCGTTGGCGGGGTTGGTGAACGATCACCTGTCGGGCCGGGCAGACCACAGCCACAGACTCTGGGCGCTGCTGGTCTTGGCGCGGTGGATGGCGGGGCAGGTCTGCCCGTGTTCCACGTGGAACACGCCCCCCAAGACTTCTGTCGCGGGGGACCGTGCGACACGGGGCGGAATTGCGCTTGCCTTGCCACCAGCAGATGCTATCCTAAGTTTCCAAATCGCCTGTTCCACGTGGAACACCCACGGATGTTGCGATACCAGCAGGGAAAGGACGCCCCTCATGGCCAGCGAACGCAAGCACGCCACACGGCCCCGCCTCGGCAGGGGTCTTTCGAGCCTGATCTCCGGCACCACCACCGACCTGCCCGCCGATGACAAGACCTATCAACACGTCACCGGTCTTCCTCCCATCGGCCGCGCGCCGGCGCCGATCCCCCAGCCCCCGGGCGTCACGCCGCAAGAGATCCCCGTCGATGACATCGCGCCAAACCCGTATCAGCCCAGGCGACAGTTCAACGAAGCAGAGTTATCGGACCTTACAGCCAGCGTCGCCGCCCAGGGCATCCTCCAGCCGATCATCGTCGCGGCGGTATCTCCAACCCACCCGCAGGCTGACGCCCACATTCCCGAGGGCAAGCCCTTTGTGCTGGTCACCGGGGAGCGCCGTCTCCGCGCCGCCAGGCAAGCGGGCCTAGCCACCGTGCCCTGCATCCTCCGCAAGGCCAGCCCCCAGCAGATGCTCGAGTGGGCCCTGGTCGAGAACATCCAACGAGCGGACCTCAACGCCATCGAACGCGCCCAGGCCTACCGGCAATACATCGACCGCTTCCAGCTCACCCAGGCCCAGGCGGGGGAGCGGTTGGGACAGCCGCGCGCCACAGTCGCTAACTATCTTCGGCTGATGGAGTTACACGAGGCTGTGCAGAAGATGATCGCCGACGGCACCTTGAGCTTCGGCCACGCCAAGCTCCTAGCGTCTCTGGGCGACGATCGCGACCGCCAGCTCCAGCTCGCCCGGCGCGTTGCACGGACGGGCATGAGCGTCCGTCAGCTGGAGGCCGTGCTGGAGCTTGCCTTGGGACGCTTGCCCACCCGGCCCCGGCGCGTCAGGGCCGGCAAGCCCCCATACCTGCTGGACCTCCAGGAGCGCCTGACGCGGGCGATCGGCACGCGCGTGGTGATCCAGCCCGCCCGGGCCAAGAACACCGGCAAGGTGGTCATCGACTATTTCAGCCTGGAGGACTTCGACCGCATCAGCGCCGCCCTGGGGCTGGAGGCTGAGGGCTAAGGCAGGCTACGGTTCGGCCGCGACGAGGCGTTAGGTGTCTGGAGCAATCCGCTGGGCGCGCAGCAAAACGGGCGAGCCCCGCCGTGATGCCGGGACTCGCCCGCGGACTGCCGCAGGACGTCGACTTTTTGCGCTATCGCTTAGGCCCTGGACCCCTGCCGCTTCAGGAGCAGCGCGCCTGCGCCGGTGCCGATCAGCAGCAGGCTCGTCGGCTCGGGGATCGTGGGGATCTCCTTCAGCGTGAACGTATAGCCTAGGACCCCGTGCGGCGGCGCGTACGTCGCCGCACGGGGACACAGCCCCACCTAAGGCCAGCTGCCACAACAGGTAACGACAGTCCGTCCATCCACTCCCCGATGTGCCCCTTGGCAGTCGGCAGCGCCACTGGATCGGCGCAGCACGTTTCTACTTGGCGGGCAAGGGGTAGCGAAGAAACACCGGAATAGGCAAGAAAGGGGTCGAGGCGGCCAGCGGGCAGCGTCCCCCCGGGAGGCTCAGACGTCCAGGTTCTTGACCTCCAGGGCGTTGGCCTCGATGAAGTCCCTCCGCTGCTCGACGTTCTCCCCCATCAGCAGGCTGAACATCCGCTCGGCCTCTTCAGCCTCCTGGGTCCGCACGCGGAGCAGCACTCTGCGGGCGGGGTCCATGGTGGTCTCCCAGAGCTGATCGGGGTTCATCTCGCCCAGGCCCTTGAAGCGTTTGATCTCCATGTCCTTGGAGCCGATCTCACGGATGCCCGGGGCGATCTGGGAGACATTGTCCAGCTCGCGGACCTCCTCCTCATTGAGCAGGACGTAGCGCGCGGGGGGCTTCTGGCCGGTGACGTCTTCCTCCCGGCGGACCAGGAAGTCCTCCCCGTCCAGGCCCTGCTTGG
>JALHTV010000070.1 GCA_022866005.1 Phycisphaerae bacterium | reverse complement strand
TACCCGGTCATTCCCGGGCGCACCAGCAGGCGGCGCTTCTGCTGCGGGTTCCACTGCTCAGCCTGGCGGAGATACAGCGGGCGCGGACCCACCAGGCTCATCTGCCCGGCCAGGATGTTCAGAAGCTGCGGCAGTTCATCCACGCTGGCCTCGCGCAGCCGCCGCCCCAGGCGAGTCAGCCGAGGGTCATCGCCGCTTCCAGGCGACTGCCCATAGGGGTCTACATCGGCCCGCATCGTTCGGAACTTCAATAGCACAAAGGGCTTACCGCCCCGGCCGGCCCGCTGCTGGCGGAACAGCGCCGCCCCAGGTGAGCCCAGGCGGATGGCCAGGGCCACCAGCAGCATCGGCACGCCCAGGACCGCCAAGGCTAGCAGGCTCACGACGATGTCGAACAGTCGTTTGACCATGACAGCTAGACCTGCTCGCCCCGGCCTGGTGCGTCTGGCGGGCACCCCGTTGCTCCCTTGCAGGGCACAGGCGCCCGAAGCGCCCTAGCCGAGGTTATTCTTGTACCAGTCGATAGCCTTGGCCAGGCCCTCCGCGAAGAAGACCTTCGGCTCGTAGCCGATGGCCTCTCGCGCCCGGTCGATGGTCGCCAAGGAATGCCGGACGTCGCCCGGCCGGGGGGCCTGGTAGTCGGCCTGGATGTCCGTGCCCAACAGGCGGCGGAGAATCGCCAGGATCTCATTCAGGCTCGTGCGGCGGCTACAGGCGATGTTGATGGCCTGGCCGTTGCACACCTTGGCGTCGGCCTGGGCCGCCAGCCAGTTGGCCTGGCAGGCGTTGTCGATGTAGCAGAAGTCGCGGCTCTGCTCCCCGTCGCCGTAGACCACGGGCCTGTGTCCCTTCAGCAGCTGGCTGACGAAGGCCGGGATTACCGCCGCGTAGGGGCCTTGCGGGTCCTGGTAGGGGCCGAAGACGTTGAAGTACCGCAGGCACAGCGTCTCCAGTCCGTAGCTGGCCGCGTAGCCTTGCATGTAGGCCTCACAGGCGACCTTGCTGGCGGCGTACGGGCTGATGGGCATGGGGACCATCTCCTCATGCTTGGGGGAGGCCTTCTGATCGCCGTAGGCGCTGGAGGAGGCGGCGAAGATCACGCGCTTCACGCCCGTGGCCCGGGCGGCCTCTAGGACGGCGATCGTGCCGTTGACGTTCACGTCGTGGCTGGTGACGGGGTCCGCCACGCTGCGGGGCACCGAGCCCAGCGCCGCTTCGTGTAACACGGCCGCGCAGCCGGCCATGGCCGATTCCACGGCCGCTCGATCGCGGACGTCGGCCTCGCGACGGTCGATCCGCCCGGCCACGTCCGCGAGATTCGACCGCTTGCCCGTGGAGAAGTCATCCAGCACCACGACGTCTTGGCGGCGGTCCAGCAGGAACCGCACCAGGTTGCATCCGATGAACCCGGCCCCTCCGGTCACGAGGTACTTGGGCATCGCTCAGTCCTTGCGCTGCGACGCCGGGCGGGACCTTTCGTACTCGATGATCTGCGCCAGCGTCTGCTCTAGGTTGTACGTCGGCTGATAGCCGATGAGCCTTCTGATCTTCGTCAGGTCCGGCACGCGGACGAGCATGTCGTCGAACGGCCGGCCGTAGGCTTCCTCGTAGCTGACGTGCTGCACCGTCGAGCGCGAACCCGTCAGCGCGAGGACCTTGACGGCCAGGTCGTTGATGGTGATCGGCTCGTTCGACCCGACGTTGATAACCTCCCCGACCGCCGCGGGGCAGTCGATGAGCCTCCGCAGCGCCGAGACCACGTCGGCCACGTGGCAGAAGCAGCGGCTCTGCTGGCCCGTGCCGAAGACCCGCAGCGGCTCGCCGCGCAGGGCCGCGCGGACGAACCGCGGCACGACCATGCCGTATTGGCCGGTCTGCCGCGGCCCGATCGTGTTGAAGAGCCGGCAGATGATCGTCTCCAGCCCGTACTGGTCGCGGTAGGCCAGCGCCAGGAACTCGTCCACCATCTTGCTGCACGCGTAGCTCCATCGCGTGTAGCGCGTGGAGCCCAGCGTGGTGTCGTCGTCCTCGCTGAAGGGGACCTTGGTTCCCTTGCCGTAGACCTCGCTGGTCGAGGCCACGACAACCTTGCGGCGGAACTTGTTGGCCAGGTCCAGGATGACCTCGCTGCCGTGGATGTTGGTCTCGATGGTGTGCACGGGGCGATCGACGATGAGCTGCACCCCCACGGCCGCGGCCAGGTGGAAGATCACGTCGCAGCGATCCACCAGGGCGGCCATCGTGGTGGGGTTGCGGATCGTCTCGCGGACGAACTGGAACCCCTTTCTGCCCAGCAGCGGGCGGATGTTGTCCAGGGAGCCTGTGGACAGGTCGTCCACGACGATGACGCTGGAGTCGTCCTGGAGCATCGCCTCGGCCAGGTGCGAGCCGATAAACCCCGCCCCACCAGTGATCAGGACATTCAAGGTGCTCACCTCAGCGGCCCCGGCCGCGCTTGGGAATTGCGAACAATACCCCCAAACCCGCTTGGCGACAATAGGCAAGCGGGGACCTAGCGGCTTGACCGGGGACTAGGCCAGACTAGAATGCCAGTGGTCGTCCCTGGTTGCGTGTCTATTCGTATGGAGGGCACGACCCCAGCTCAGGGGGGAAGTGACTTGTAGGGGGAGGGGCTGGGAGAAAAAAGAAACCCCGGCTCCTGCACCGCCGCAAGGGCGGGGGAAGAAGACTCGGGGCTAACAATTACATTATCGGTTGCGGGGCAGAGTGATGCAAGAGGATTTCTTTGACAAATTGAAAACGGCCCTATCTACAGAGCGATTATCGGCTTACGGGCAGGACGATCCTGGCCCTTCTATCATCATGGGTCGGTACCTCTGGAACATCGCCCTCTGCGAGGCGCTTTACTCGCCTCTTCAGATGTGCGAAGTGGCTCTGCGGAATGCGATACATGCGGCGATGGAAGGCACTTATGGAATGAGTACTTGGTATGACAAAGCTGAATTGACCCCTTGGGGGTACCAGCAGGTAGGGGATGCCAAGACCAAGATAGCCAGAGCAGGCAAGCCAGTTACACCAGGGCGCGTGGTTGCGGAGCTTCACTTTGCTTTCTGGACCAGCCTTTTCGAAGATCACTACGAGAGGAATACTCCGTTCCTCCCACGCGGTATCAAGAGAGTCTTCCCTGGACTCGTCAAGTCTCTCCACAACCGGAAGATCATCAAGGCTCGTCTCGAGGGGATCCGCCAGTTGCGGAACCGCGTCTTTCACCACGAACGGGTCATACATTGGAAAGACCTCCCAGACCAACACGCACACATTATCGAGACCATTGGATGGATTAGCCCGGAACTCTCGGAAATGGCACTCAAGCTTGACCGTTTCCTCGAAACCCACAGAGCAGGCATTGCCCCTTGGGTAGCCAAGGTTCAGAACCACTGGCCTGCCAAGCCGTCGGCCGGTAGCGGAGGTAAACACTGATGGGCAAAGACATCTTCGTCATCAGCGACCTGCACATGGGTGACGGCGGCCCGAGGGACAACTTCGCCTGTGGTGACCACCGTCAGCAGCTCATGGGCTTCCTCGACTACGTTGAGAAGGAAGGCGGTGAGCTTATCATCCTGGGGGACTTGTTCGAGTTCTGGCAGATGAACCTTGCCCGGATCCTCATCTACGAGAAGAACCGTCCCGTGATTGAGCGTTTGGGTGAGCTTCAGGCGAGCTACGTCATTGGGAATCACGACATCGACCTGGTGGGTTTCGTTGACGAGCCGCTCCTTAGTCCTGCCCTTTTCAATCACCTATCCAGGCCCTTCACCCTGACCATCAACGGCAAGACCTTCCACTTCATGCATGGTCACGAGGTCGATCCGTACAACAAGGGGGAGAATCCCGGGAAAGGGAGAATCCTCACGATAGTGGCGGCGATGGGCGAGGACCTCGCGGCCTCCCCTATGTTAGGTGACCAGTACGCTGTCGAGGTGATTCTGGAGAAAGCCGGGAGCTGGATGCTGGGATGGCTCAAGAGAAGGCTGTGGGGATTGCTGTACCTGTTTGGGGTTCGCTCAACTGCCATCAAGAACAAGCTGTCTCCTGCGAAGGACCTCACCCGCGCAAGGGAGATGCTGGGGCACTACAAGCGCTTGTGGGAGGAATCGCAGACAGATGACAGAAAGTACGACAAGCTCATCGTGGGGCACACTCACGAGCGTGGATACATAGGGGACTGGTACTACAACACGGGCTCCTGGGGGGACAACGGGGAGACGTACATTCGTATAAGTCCATCCGGTGACGTGCAGGTGTTCGACTGGAACAAAGGGGCCCCCAAGCCTATCAACACTGAGCTCGCGCTCCCGTAAAAGTCCACGTAGGTCGCGTCACTGAGGGGCGCACTGTGTGTCTCCGGTTACCTCCTCGAATCCCTGGCGCCTGGCGAGTGGGTCTCGTGCACAACCGTTCTGCGACAGGCTACTCCGTGGGGCTTGCCGGTGGGGCGGGTGGGGGCGCGGCGGGGGCTGGCGGGGCCGTGGCGGGTTTGGCCGCCGCGGGTTTGGCTGCCGCGGGCTTGGCGGCGGGCTTCTTGCCGCTGGGGATCAGAAGCATGGTGACTCGCCGGCCCTCGCGGCGGAGGTCCTGCTCCACCTTGCTCACGTCGGCCAGGTCCTGCTTGATGTGGCCGAAGACCCTCTGGCCCTCCTCGAAGTGCGCGAGCTCTCTCCCGCGGAACCGCAGGAGGAACTGCACGCGGTCCCCGCGGATGAGGAATTCCCGCGCGTGGCTGAGCTTGATCTTGAGATCGTGTTCCCCGATCTTGGGTGTGCGGATGCGGATTTGCTTCATCTCCGTCTCGTGCCGGCGCGTCTTGGACTTGCGCTCCTTCTTGCGCTGGGCATACTTCCACTTGCCGTAGTCCATGAGACGGCAGACGGGGGGTTTGGCTTGGGGGGCCACCTCCACCAGGTCCAGCCCGGCCTCGGCGGCGCGGGACAAGGCGTCGGCGATCTCCACGATGCCCACCTGCTGATCGTTCTCGTCGATCAGCCGGATCGGTGAGATGCGAATCCGCTCGTTGCAGCGTAGGTTCTGTGCGATGGTCTTTCTCCCACTTCTCTGCCCGGTCCGCTTGGCCGTCCCGCGACAGCCGGCCCGGGCCGGTGGCTCAAGTTATTCTACGCTATGGCCCCTTGGCTGGGGCAAGGGGTGTAGCACCTTTGGAGTCGATTTCCTTTCGCAGGGCGGCGACGAAGGCCTCCAGCTTCATGGCTCCCAGGTCGCCGGTGGTGCGGTGCCGCACGGCCACGGTGGCGCTTTCGGCCTCGCGGGCGCCCACCACGGCCATGTAGGGGGTCTTGGCGAGCGTCGCCCGGCGGATCTTGGCGCCGATCTTCTCGGGGGAATCGTCCAGGTCTGTGCGGATTCCGGCCTGGCGGACGGCGGCCGCCACGGAGGCGGCGTAGTCGGCAACCTTGTCGCTCACCGGCAGCACGGCCGCCTGCACCGGGGACAGCCACAGCGGGAAGGCCCCGGCGAAGTGCTCGATGAGGATGCCGATGAACCGCTCCGGGGAGCCCAGCGGGGCGCGGTGGATCATCACCGGCCGGTGGGGGCTGTTGTCGGCGGCGGTGTATTCCAGCTCGAACCGCTCGGGGAGGTTGTAGTCCACCTGGATCGTGCCGAGCTGCCACTCGCGGCCGAGGCAGTCCTTGGCCATGAAGTCGATCTTCGGCCCGTAGAACGCCGCCTCGCCGGGGCTGTCCTCGTGCTTCAGACCCAGGCTCTGCACGACGTGGCGGATGTTCGCCTCGGCCTGGTCCCAGTTGGCCGAGTTGCCGACGTACTTGCTGGCGTCCTGGCCCCGCAGGCCGATGCGCACGCGGTAATCGGTCAGCCCCAGGGTGTTCAGGACCAACTGGGTCAGCTCCACGCAGGAGGCGATCTCCGCTTCGAGCTGCTCGGGGGTGCAGAAGATGTGCGCATCGTCCTGGGTGAAGCCGCGGACGCGGATCAGCCCACTCAGTTCGCCCGACTGCTCCAGGCGATAGACCACCCCGAACTCACTCAAGCGGATCGGCAGCTCGCGGTAGCTGTGCTGGGCAGCCTTGTAGATCTCGATGTGGTGCGGGCAGTTCATGGGCTTCAGCAGGTACCCCTCGGTCTCGCTGAACTGGATGGGGGGGAACTGCGAGTCCTTGTAGTAGGGGTAGTGCCCGCTGGTGCGGTACAGGTCCAGCCGCCCGATGTGGGGGGTGACGACGGCCTGGTAGCCGCGCTTGTCCAGCTCGCTCCGCAGCCAGCTTTCAAGCTCGCGGCGGATGATCGTGCCCTTGGGCATCCACAGCGGCAGGCCCGGGCCGACGGCCTCGCTGATGAGGAACAACCCCAACTGCCTGCCGAGGGTGCGGTGGTCGCGCTTCTTGGCCTCGGCGATGCGGGAGAGGTGCTCCTGGAGCTCCGGGTCGCTGAAGAACGCCACGCCGTAGATGCGGGTGAGCATCTTGCGCGACTCGTCCCCCCGCCAGTACGCCCCCGCCGTGGTCAGCAGCTTGAAGGCCGCCAGCTTCCCGGTGCTGGGCAGGTGCGGGCCGCGGCAGAGGTCCACGAAGTCGCCCTGGCGGTAGATGCTGGCGGTGAAGCGATTGAGGTCCTTGCCGGCCTCGAGGTGCTCGCGGATGAGGCCGTCGATGATCTCGCCCTTGTAGTCGGTCTGCCCGGCGCCGTCCATGACCTCGAAGATCGCCTTGTCGCCCAACTCCTCGCGGGTGATCGGCAGGTCGTCAGCAACGATCTTGCGCATCTCCTGCTCGACCTTTTGCAGGTCCTCCTGGCCGAGGGGCCGGGGCAGGTCGAAGTCGTAGTAGAAGCCGTACTGGAAGTCCTCCATCAGCGCCGGGCCGATGGCGTACTGCACGCCCGGCCCATACAGGCGGACGACGGCCTGGGCCATCACGTGGGCGGCCGTGTGACGCAGCACCTCCCGGGCGGCCTCGTCGCGGTCGGTGACGATCTTCAGCTCATGCGTGCCGTCCGGAATCGTCGCCGTCAGGTCGCACAGTTGCCCGTCGATCTGCGCGGCGACGGCCGCCTTGGCCAGGCGCGCGGAGAGGTCCCTCGCCACCTGAAGCGCTGAGACGGGCTGGGGGTACTGGCGGGTGCTTCCGTCCGGCAATGTGATGGTCACCTTCATGTCAGCCAACCTCCGGGCCGCGGATCAGCGGTCCCGGCGGACGGGAAAACGAAAAACCGGCAAGCGAAGGTCCCAAGGACCCACGACTGGCCGGCCCGCCGGGTCGCCACAGGCGACTCGCTGCGGCGAGATGATCCGGGGCCTGCCATTACTGCGTCGTCGTGGTCGTCGTCATCTTGGGCATCGTTCGTCTGCCGGTTGGGCATTCCTCGATAAGGCATAGGCTATCATAGCCTGCCGTCATGTCAACCGGCATTTGTAGGCCGCCCTCGGGGCGAAATCCTTGACCTCCCGGGGGCATTCTGATACAAAAACCCCCGCGAAGCCCAGGCCGCCGACCATCGCAGGAGTCGGCGGCTGGTGGCCTTTCGGGGCCGTGGCGCAGCTGGGAGCGCGTCTGCATGGCATGCAGAAGGTCATGGGTTCAAATCCCATCGGCTCCATCCGCCGACGCCCGACCCTTTTGGGTCGGGCTATGGCGGATGCCCTCCGTAGCGGCGTCCGCTGCGAAGGATGGCAGGGGTGCGTCCGGCCCGATCAGGGGTGCTGACCGGGGTACACGCCTGTCGCTGAGGCCAACTCCGGTGTCAGAGAACCCAGCACAAGGAGAGCACGCATGGCCAAGATGCTCGTGTGCTACTACTCGCAGACCGGCCACACGGCCGGCATGGCCCAGGCGGTCGCCGAGGGCGCCAAAGGGGTCTCGGGCCTGGCGGTGGACGTCCAGACCGTGGCCGACGTGAAGGTCAAGGACCTGCTGGACTACGACGCAATCGTCATCGGTTCGCCCACCTACTACGGGACGATGGCCTGGCAGATCAAGCAACTGCTGGACGAGTCGGTGGCCTTTCACGGCAAGCTCAGCGGCAAGGTCGCCGGGGCGTTCACCAGCAGCGGGAACATCGCCGGCGGGGCCGAGACGACGATTCTGGCTATCCTGGAGGCCCTGCTCATCCACGGGATGGTCTGCCAGGGCACGCCCAAGGGCGGGCACTATGGCCCCTCGGCGGTCGGCAAGATGGACGACCGGGCCCGCGGGGAGTGCCGCGACTATGGCAAGATGCTGGCCGAACTGACCGTCAAGCTCCACGGCTAGGCGCCCCAGCCCCGGCGTCATCCCCCCGCCAGGGACATGCCCACGCTGACGCCGTTGAACAGCACGTGGATGATGATGGGGGCGACCAGGCGCCCGGAGCGCTCGTAGTTGTACCCCAGCACCACCCCCAACGCGAATAGCGCCGGCAACTGCACCCACCCGGCCCCGCTGCCCCCGGTCACGCTGTCCCAGTGCAGTAGCGCAAAGATCGCCGAGGTCACCCCCACCGCCGCCCAGGGCCGGGCCGTGTAGCGGCGGAACATCGACTGAACCAGCCCCCGGCAGAACACCTCCTCGCTCAGCGGCGCCAGCACCACCGCCGAGGCGATCGCCATCACCTGCCACGGCCAGGACACCTGGTGCATGACGACGAGCATCTGATGCTCCCCCGGCGGCTGATGATGCACGGCCCAGTACAGCGCCTTGCTCGCGGCGAACAGGCCGAAGCAGATCGGCAGCACGGCTAGGTACGCAAACACCCCCCGGCCGGTGTCGTAGACCCAGTGCCGCAGGCTCAACCCCATTCCCTGCCGCAGCCCGTGGCGGAACGCTACCGCCGCCACCGCCAGCGACGTGGCCAGCCAGACGGTCTGTTGGATCCCGGCCAGCAGGATGCCCAAGTGCTCCGGTTCACCGGGCAGCCACCGCCCCAGCACCCAGGCCCCCGCCTCGCGCGAGGCCTGCCAGACCAGCAGCAGCACCAGGACGTGGGCTGGGTTGACGGTGTTGATCCGGCCGGGGGTGCCGCGCAGGCTGACCTTCGCCGGACGGACCGCCCGACGGATGATCCACACCACCAGCGCGCACAGCCCCAGCGACACCAGGCTGAGCATGTACGTCTCGGCGCCGCTCGGCCCGGCGGCTGAGGTGGCCGCGGTGGAGGCCGCCGCGGCGCTCGACGCGGTCGTGGCCGCCGAGGCCGACGGCGCCAAGCCGACACAGCAGCCAGCCACCGCCGACAATGCGTTTGACTTCACAAAAGCCATTTGATTAGTGTGGGATCGGTCCAGGGGCGGGGACGTGCGACCCAAACCTATGTCGCGGAATATATTGGACAGCATTCTCGAAACCAAGCGCAAAGAGGTGAGGCAGCTGGTGGGCCGCACCACGCTGAGCGAGCTGCAAGCCGCGGCCCTGGCCGCTCCACCGGCGCGGAACTTCTACGCCGCCGTCACGCGCCCCCCGCCCCGCCGGCTGCTGAACCTCGTGGCCGAGATCAAGCGGGCCAGCCCCTCGGCGGGCGTCCTCCGGGAGGACTTCGATCCGGTGGCCATCGCGCGCGAATACGCCGCCGCCGGCGCCGACGCCCTCAGCGTCCTGACCGACCAGACCTACTTCCAGGGCTGCCTCGATCACCTCACCGCCGTCCGCCAGGCGGTGGAGCTGCCCGTCCTGCGCAAGGACTTCATCATCGACCCCCACCAGGTCTACGAGAGCCGCGCCGCCGGGGCCGATGCGATCCTGCTCATCGCCGCCGCCCTGCCCCCGGCGCTGATGCTGGACCTGGCGATCCTGGCGACCGAATTGCGGATGACCGTGCTGGTCGAGGTGCACACCGTCGAGGAGATGCTCCAGGTCCGCTCGCTGGTGGGCATTCCCCTGCCGCGCTACGCCCTGCTGGGCATCAACAACCGCGACCTGAACACCTTCGAGGTCGACCTCCGCACCACCACGCGCATGGCGGAGCTGGCCGACCTGGGCGACCGCAAGCTGCCGGTCGTGAGCGAATCGGGGATCAAGACCCGTGACGACGTCGAGCGCCTCGCCGCCGCGGGGGTCAAGGCGATCCTGGTGGGCGAGGCGTTCGTGCGGCAGCAGGACATCGCCGCCGCCGTGGAAGAACTTCTGGGCCCGGCGCGGTAGGCCCAGCCTATACGATCAGCGATCGGCCGCCGGTGAGCAGGTTGATGGCCTCGGTGCGGGTCGCGAGGTTGCTCTTGAATAGCCCGCGCATGGCGGAGGTCACCACGACCGAGCCGGGCTTGCGCACCCCGCGGACGATCATGCACGTATGGGCGGCCTCGAGAATCACGCCCACCCCCTTGGCGTCGAGCTTTTGCATGATCAGGTCGGCGATCTGGGTGGTCAGCCGCTCCTGGATCTGAGGCCTTCGCGCGCAGGTCTCCACCACGCGGGCGAGCTTGCTCACCCCCACCACCTTGCCATTGGACAGGTACGCCACGTGCGCCCGCCCCATGAACGGCAGCAGATGGTGCTCGCACATGGAATGGAACTGAATATCCCGCAGGACCACCATCTCGTCGTACCGTTCGGTAAAGCCGGTACTCAGGTGCTTGCCCGGGTCCTCGAACATGCCGCTGAACAGCTCCCCGTACATCTTGGCCACGCGCGCGGGAGTGCCGCGCAGGCCTTCGCGATCGGGGTCCTCGCCGATGGCCTTGAGGATTTGGGCGACCGCCCGCTCGATGGTGGGCAGGTCCACCTTGGGTTGCTCGGTTGTCATGATGTCACCTCTGGGGCGCCTCTTATACGCTTGGGGTAGTGGAGGCGTCAAAGGGGTTGTCGGCCTCGCCGCTCAGGCGCGCCAGGGCCCAGCCGGCAAGCTCCGCCCAATGGGGCGCGCTGCCTTGGATCGCACGGAGCGGCGCCGCCAGCGACGCATCGCCGCTGTTGCCGGCGGCGAGGATCGCGTTGCGAAGGAACATCTCGTGCGTTGCCCGCCGCGTGGCCGAGCCGGCCGTGGCCTGGCGCCAGTGGGCCTCTGGCCAGGTGAACACCTCCACCAGGCCGGCCCCGCCGAGCGGCGCCGCACCGGCCAGCTCAGAGTCACCGGCGGGCAGGTCGCGGTTGTGCGGGCAGACCGCCTGGCACGCATCGCAGCCGAACAGCCGCACACCCATCCGCGGCCACAGGGACGGGTCAATCGTGCCGCGATGCTCGATGGTCAGATAGCTGATGCACCGCCGGGCGTCCACCAGCCCGTCGTCGTGCAGGGCGCCGGTGGGACAGGCCGCCACACAGGCACGACAGTCGCCGCAGCGGCCAGGTTGGGGGCTGTCCGCGGGCAGGGGCAGGTTGCAGACGATCTCCGCCAGCACGCAGTAGCTGCCGGCCCCATCCACAAACACGCAGCCATTCCGGCCGGTCCAGCCCAGCCCCGCCGCCGCAGCCAGGCTGCGCTCCATGACGGGGCCGGAGTCCACGAACGCGCGCCCGAGGAACCCAGGTTCAATCGCGCGGATGGCCTGGACCAGCGCCGCAGATCGCCGCTTGAGGACCTTGTGGTAGTCGGCCCCGCGGGCGTAGCGGGCCACCATCCCGTCGCGGTCAGCCCCCGGCGGCGGGGCGTAACTGGCGGCCAGGCAGATGACACTGCGGGCGCCGCGGACCAGCTCCGCTGGGCAGCACCGCTGTGCGAGGTTCCGCCGCATGAAGTCCATGTCTGCGCAATACCCTCGCTCCAGCCAGGCGTGCAGGCGCGTGGCCTGCGCCACGGGGCCGGCGGGGGCGATGCCCGCAGCCAGGAAACCCGCCCGCCTCGCGAGGTCCTTGATGGCTCCTGCTAGATCGGTGCTGTTCATGGCCCGTAGTCTACCGCTTGGCCGGCTGGGCCGGAAACGCTGCACCGCACCGGCCGTCAGGTGGGCTTTCCTTCGTCGGCGGGGCGTGCTATGACTCTGTCGGTGTCGCAGCGCCTGAACATCGCAGCCGTGACGCGCCGGCCGGATTCGGCGAGCTTCGAGCATCGCGTGAAGCGGCACGTCGTGGCCCTGGCCGGGCGGGGCGTCGACGTGACGGTCGCGGTGGTCCCCCGCCATCGGGCGCAGCGCCGGGAGTTGATTCGCTCGCTGGGGCGCTTCGACGCGGTCTGGCTGCACAGGTACCTGATCTCGCCCTGGCACCTGCGGACCTGGCGGCGCGCGGCGCGGCGGCTGGTGTTCGACTTCGATGACCCCATCCTGTACTCCACCCACGGTCTGGGTCTGGCCAGGCGGCTGAAGTTCGCCTGCCTGCTGCGCCGTTGCGACGCAGCCACGGTCGCCAATGGGTATCTGGCCGCCCGCGCGGGGGGGTACTGCCGGGACGTGACGGTGGTGCCGATGGCCGTGGACATCCCGGCCCTCCCGCCGCGGGCCCCGCGAGCGGGTCCGGTTCGGCTACTGTGGCTGGGGTCGCGCTCGACCCTGCGCTACCTGCGAGAGCTGGCCGGTGTCCTGGCCCGCCTGGCCGAGGTCCGCCCGCAGGTCGAGCTGCGTCTGATTGGCCCCGAGGGCCTGGCCGCCGCCGGGCTGAACGTGGACTATCGACCCTGGTCGCCGCAGGAGCAGGACAGGGCGCTGCGTGAGTGCGACCTGGGCCTGTGCCCCATGCCCGACACGCGCTGGAGCCGCGGCAAAAGCCCGTACAAGGTGCTTCAGTACATGGCCTATGGGCTGGCCTGGGTCGGGTCGGCCGTGGGGGAGAACCTGGTCCTGGCCGGCCCGGAGGGCAGCGAGGCACGCGGGCTGTGTGCCGCCTCCGAGCAGCAGTGGGTGGAGGCGCTGACCAAGCTGGCGGACGACGGCGCCCTGCGCGCCCAGTTGGCAGCCAACGGCCGGGCCTACGTGCAGGAGCATCACTCGCGCGAGAGGGTCTGCTCGCTGCTGGCGGAGACCTTGCGGCGCGTTGCCGGCCCGTAAGGGCGCAGCGGCCTTGTGCCCCCAGGCGCCGGCGACGTATAGTGGCCCGACGACTGGAGAGGTGCCGGAGCGGCCGATCGGGCGGCATTGGAAATGCCGTGTGCCCTTACGGGTACCGTGGGTTCGAATCCCACCCTCTCCGATTGCCCGTACGGGCAATAGAGCAGGTGAGCAGTGGAGCAGATGAACAGGTGAACTGGTGGCAGGGGCATCGCTCACGTGGTCTTGTTGATGGGCACCTAGACCGCTCACCTGCGGTCACCTGTTCGCCTGTCTCCTGTTCGAAACATCTCGGTAGTGCTTATGGTTTTCATGTTTGAAAAGCTCGTCGTCTATCAGAAAGCGGATGACCTGGCCGACCGAGTTGCCGCGCTAACCCAGCAGTTCCCGCGGGGTTTCTACTTCCTAGCTGACCAGCTGAATCGTGCCTCACTTTCCATCGCGACCAATCTGGCCGAAGGTAATGGGCGCTTCACCAAAGCCGACCGACGCAACTTCTTCACGATTGCGCGCGGTTCAGCACAGGAATGCGTTCCGCTCCTTGAACTGGCTCGCCGCCGCGGCCTAGTTAGCAACGAAACCCATACCACGTTGCTTGCAGAACTGGAGGTGGCCGCCAAGATGATCAGCGGGCTTATCCACGGCCTGGATAAACGGGCAACCTGAAAGGTGTTACTAGCCCGCGCCGCGTCGCCGGACTTAGATCCCCAGCCTATCGGCATGCAGGTACAGGGCATTCGCCCAGCTCAGGAACCCGCGCGCGTCGCTCTTGGGCTTGTAGAGGCTGTAGAGGGCGAATCCCAGCTCGCGGAGGAACTGATCGATCTCACCGAACACCGCCCCACCTTCGTACAGCCGACGGAACCACACTTCGGTATAGATCAGCAATGTGGACTGCTGAAGTATCTCCCGTCCGCCGCGACAGGCCGCCAGTTCCGCTCCCTGGATGTCCAACTTCACCACCTCGATGCTGGCCAGGCCGCTTTGCCGCGCCCAATCATCCAGGCGGACAGCCGGGACGCGCGACACGCGGCGGACGGACGCCTCCTGGGGGAAGTTGTCGGCCAGGTGCCGACTGGGTTTCAACAGGCTGCATGACCCCCGCGAGGCCGTCTCATAGAACTCCAGCTCCCCCTGCCTGTCGGCCAAGGCTAGTAGCTGAGGCCTGACGCGCCGATCGCGGTCGGCGTATTCCCGAAGGGCTTCGGCGTATGCAGGGTTGGGCTCGAAGAGGTAGGCCGTCGCCTGGGGGAAGGCGCGCAGAAGGCGGTGGGTGATGCGGCCGTCGCTGGCCCCGGCGTCGATGAGGGTGGTCACCTCCCGGCCGGCCAGCAGAGAGGGGATGATCTTCCAAGGGTCGTCCAGACTGGTGAGGTTGCCGTGCTTGCCCCACAGCACCCGCCTCAGCAACCTTTTCATGCCTGCCATGTCGCTCGGCCCTTGCATGTCTTTCCGCAGCCGCACCACTGGCCGATGGGCCAGGGCGGGATGATACATCCCGCCAACGCCGTCGGTCAATTGCGGGACGTACCGGCCGAGCCTGAGATGAGACGCGACGGGGCTACGGAGGGTACACGCAGCGGTCGCGGCCCGTGGAGTGACCGTCATCGGTTCTCGTCGAACTGCTTGCGGAGGTCTCTCAGTGCGCGGCGGTGGGCCAGGCGGGCGAGGCTGCCCATGCGATCGACGATCAGCCGACCGTCCAGGTGGTCGGTCTCGTGCTGGAAGATCCGGGCGAGCAGCCCCTGGCCGCTCTGCTGGAACCGCTGGCCGGCCAAGTCCGTCGCCCCAAGCGTCACGCGGCTGAAGCGCTTGATGTGGCTGGTGACGCCCGGCACCGACAGGCAGCCTTCTTCTTCCTCCATTTGGCCGTCCCGCTCGAGCAGGGTGGGGTTGACGTACGCGCGGCGGTCGGCGGGCTCGCCCGTGGGACAGGCCACAAAGACGCGCAGCGGCAGGCCGACCTGCGGGGCGGCCAGGCCCACGCCGCGAGCGGCGGCCATCAATTCGAACATCCGCTCCACCAGTGCCCCTAGCGCCGCGTCGACGGTCTGGACCGTCTTGGCCGGCTGCTGCAAGCGCGGGTCGGGGTAGTGCAGGATCCTCAGGGCCGCCAGGTCCAGGTGGGCGATGTCGTCGCGTTGCGCCATGGACGCCATGGTAGCCGTCACCGGCCCGGGGGTTCAAGACGGACGCCGTTGGCTGGAGGGGGGCGGGCCGGAGGCGCGGGCTGGCCGGTTCTGCCCGCCTTGCGTGGGGCTGGAGGCGGCGATACCATCGCGGGGTGCGGGCGGAAGCAGGAAGGCGGAGCATGAGAACGTTCGCTTGGGCCTTGGCGGGTGGGCTGTGGCTGGTGGCGGCGGGACCGGCGCTGGCCGAGGTGGTGATCACCGTGGCCAAGGACTCCAGCGCGCAGTTCGCCACCATCCAGGCGGCCATCGATTCGATCCCCGCCGGCGGCACGGTCCGCCACGTGGTGCAGATCGCCCCCGGCCGCTACGAGGAGCGCGTCACCCTCCCCAAGGACAAACCCTTCGTCACCCTGCGCGGGGCGGACAGGAGCACCACGGTCATCACCTACAAGCTCGGTGCCAACCAGCCCGGCCCGGACGGTCAGCCCATCGGCACCGGCAAGACCGGCACGGTCTACCTCCTGGCCCGCGATTGCGCCGCCGAGGACCTCACCGTTGAAAACTCCTTCGGCCAGGGCGCCCAGGCGGTGGCCCTGTACGCCAACGCCGACCGGCTGGTCTTCCGCAACTGCCGCTTCCTGGGCTGGCAGGACACGCTCTACGCCGACGGGGGCAGGCAGTACTACACCGGCTGCCAGATCGAGGGGCACTGCGACTTCATCTTCGGCAACGCCGCTGCGTTCTTTCAGGACTGCACGATCCGCTGCCTGTCAGCCAATTACATCACGGCCCACAGCCGCACCGCCGCGGATCAGCCCACGGGGTACGTGTTCAAGGACTGCAAGATCGTCGCAGACGAGAAGACCCAGGGCGTCTACCTGGGCCGGCCCTGGCGGCCGTACGCGCGGGTGGTGTACCTGGATTGCTGGATGGACCAGGCCGTGCGACCCGAGGGCTGGCACAACTGGCGCGACCCCAGCCGCGAGGCCACGGTGTTCTACGCCGAGTACCGAAGTAAAGGCCCCGGCGCCAACCCCGACGCCCGCGTGAGCTGGTCGCGCCAACTCACCGACGCCCAGGCCGCCGCCTTCAGCGCCGAGAACTTCCTGAAAGACACCGACAACTGGAGCCCCCAGGCCGAGGCAACCACCCGTCCGACCACCCAACCGGAGGCCAGGTAAGGTCACCGAACACCGCGGGGACTGCCCATGGGCGCCAAGCGAGCATTGATCTACCACAACCTGGCGGTCCTGTTGGAGGCCGGGCTGCCGGTGAAAAAGACCTTCGACACGGTGGCCTCGGGCCTGCGGGGCCGATTCGCCAACGACCTGCGGGCGCTCAACGATGCGATCTCCCGCGGCGCGACGATCGCCGAGGCCATGGCCTCTCGACCCGGGAGCTTCTCGCCCATGGATGTGATGATCGTCCGTGCCGGGGAGACCTCCGGCATGGTCGCCCAGGCCGTGCAGGGGCTGGCGGACTGGTACGGCTTCTGCGCGAAGCTGCGGCGGGACTTCATCGCGGGGATGGGCTATCCGATGTTCGTGGTCCACGCCTCGGCCTTCCTGGTGCCCCTGCCCTGGCTGTTCCTGGGCCGGTACACGTTGCTAGGCTACCTCCTCACCGTGTTGCGGTCCCTGGGCGGGCTGTACCTCCTGGCGGGCGCGATCTGGGCCCTGCGGCGCTTCGCGCGGCCGATGGGCCTGGTGCGGCGGACCCTGGACGGCGTCGCCATGAAGATCCCCGTGCTGCGCCGCGCCCTGATGCACCTGGCGTTGGGGCGGTTCTGCCGCGTGTTCCACATGCTCTACACGGCCGGAGTCCCCATTCAGCGGGCGCTGAGTCAATCGATCGACGTGTGCGGCAACGCGGTGGTGGGGAGCTGGCTGGAGGGCGCCAACCGCGCCGTCCGTTCGGGCAACGCGGCCTCGGAGGGCTTTTCTCACCGCCTTCCGCGGGGGTTCGTCGCCGCCTGGACCAACGGGGAGGTCTCCGGACAACTGGACGTGATCGCCGACCACCTGGCCAACATGGAGGGCGATGCCGCGCACTTCCAGCTGTCGCAACTGGCCCAGTGGGCGCCCCGGATCATCTACTTCCTGATCGTCATGTACCTGGCGGCCGCGATCGTCATACTGGCCAAGGGCATCATGACGGCCCCGCTCATGTTGGAGCCCTAGCCTTCACCCCGCCGAAGCGTTATCGCAGCGTGCGCTGAGGGCGGCGCCGTGCTCCAATTGGGGCAAGGCCGGCACCTACCAATAGACCCGCGGAGGCGGGTTCAGGGATGGCCAGCGGCGGCGCGCCGGGCAGCGACCACATCCAGTTGCCGCCGAACAATGCCAGGTCGCTCCCGTCCACCGTCCCGTCGCCATTGAAGTCGCACGTGGCCCAGGTCTGGTCGTCCTTCATCCACGCCCCGCCCAGCAGGGCCAGGTCACTACCGTCCACCTTGTGATCGCCGTTGGCATCACCATAGGTGTGGCCCAGGAAGGTTAACTCATAGTTCGCCTCGCTCGGGGCCCCGCCGAAGGCCGAAGGGCCTGGCAGGCCGCGTGTGATGTTGCTGGTGAACGTACCGAAGTTCCCTGTGAAGTGCACACCGTTGGGGTCGCTGGAGGAGATGACAACAAACTTATCACCCTCCCGCGGCCGGTAGCTGGAAAGCGATTGCACGTCCATCACGCCGCCCAGCGTCGAGGCCGCTGTCGTGTGGATCAGGCTGCACCCGTCACCGGCTACCTCCACCCCGACTTGGGTGGATCGCCCGCTGCCTGTGTTGATGG
>JALHTV010000069.1 GCA_022866005.1 Phycisphaerae bacterium | reverse complement strand
CAAGGAGCTCTACCGCTCGCCGCCCTTTGGGATCGACTCCAAACCCGCAGAGATCGACGTGGACATCGCGGGCGTGAAGGCACTGGAGCTGGAGGTCTCCAACAACCACCGAGATAGCGCCGCCTCCAGCGTGAACTGGGCGGACCTGCGCCTGGAGAAATGACACCCACGCGCGCCGCCCGGCCACGGCCGCGCGAGCAGCTACTTGGCCAGCTCGGCCAGGCGCTTCAGGTCCAGCAGGCCCTTGGCGCCCCATCCCGCCCGGCCGGGGGGAATCTGCGGGCGAAACCGCTCGTACAAGCCAAAGGCCACCGCGGGCAACTCCTCGATGCCGAACGCCCCCGCCAGCCGCCGCCCCTTGGCCTGGGCGTTCAAGCCCGCAAGGCACCTGCCCAGCGTCAGCGCCGCCTCGCGCTCGTAGCCCATCCGCTGGGCCACCACCACGCCCCACAGCGTCAGCACCGGCGCCCGATTGATCTCAATCCGCTCCACCATCGACAAACCCTTCCTTTCGACTCGCGCCAATCTGCCGGCCTCCCGCGGTTCGCTGAAGGCCGGCGGCGCGGGTCACGATGGGCTGACAGTTCGCTTAGCCGCCGCCAGCCACTCCGCCCGCACGGTCACGCCCCAGCCGGCGCCCTGCGGCACCTCCAGCTCCCCATCCGCAGCCCGCAAGACCGGGGCGTACAGCTCGCTGCGCTGCCCGCCCGGCTCGATGCTGTATTCCATGAAGGGCCCGGCGTTGGGGATGGCCGCCAGGTAGTGCAGCGTGAAGACGCGGATCATCGAGCCCGAGCCGCCCGGTGAGTGCGGGGTGACGGGCAGGTGGGCCTGGCGGGCCATCTCCGCCACGCGCAACGCGCGGCTGAGTCCCCCGACGTAGCAGATATCCGGCTGCACGACGTCCACCGCGCGCATGCGGATCATGCGACGGAACTGGGCAAGGTCGGTGTCCTGCTCTCCCCCGGCCACGGGAAGCTCCAGCGCCGCGGCGACCTCGGCCGTCTCCTCCAGTTCCCACCAGGGGCAGGGTTCCTCAAAGTGGCAGACGCCCTGCTGCTGGAGCATCCGCCCCACCTCGATGGCCCCGGCGGGGCCGTACCCGCTGTTGGCGTCCACCAGCAGCGGCACCTCCTCCCCCAGGGCCGCTCGGACGGCGCAGACCACCGACTCGGTCCTGCCGGGCCATTCGTCCTCGTCGTGGCCGAGGCGCTTGGCGATCTTGAGCTTGAACGCCCGGAACCCGCCCCACTGCCGGGCCGCCAGGATGCGCCCCACCTCCTGCTGCGGCGTGGTGTCGCGCCGCATGGAGGAGCCATACACCGCCACCCGCGTGCGCCGCCCGCCCAGCAGGGCGCAGACGCTCTTGCCCTCGACCTTCCCCCGCAGGTCCCAAAGGGCCGTGTCCACTCCGGCCAAGGCACGGCACACGTAGGAGCCGGGGAACTTGTAGTTCTGCTCGATGACGCGACGGGCCAGGCCCTCGGCGTCCAGCGGATCGGCCCCCAGGACCAGGGGGGCGATCTGCCGGTGCAGGACCATCGCGGAGATGTCCGTGTTGCTGTGGGCCATCTCACCGTATCCCTCCGCACCGTCGTCGGTCCGCACGCGGACGACGCCCAGGCGGGCGTGCTGGTCGGTGAAGGTCTCAAGGCTCGCGATTCTCATCTTCCGCTCCTGCGTTTGGCCGCGCCCAGATGCATCCGGCCGCGGGGTGCGTGCTGCATTGTACCGGCCCCGGGCGTCGGCCTCACGACCGTGACTCACCCGACGCGCGCGGGACACGCAGACGGTCCGCCTCCCCCGCGCCGCAAGATTGGGCTGACCGACTTGCCGCAGGCCGGTTACACTCCCCCCATGCGGCGGTTCGTCGATCTGCACACCCACTCCACCGCCTCCGATGGCGCCCTGCACCCGGCGGAGCTGATCGCCCTAGCCGAGCACAAGAAGCTGGCGGCGGTGGCGCTGACGGACCACGACACCACCTCCGGCCTGGCTGAGGCGCGGGACGCGGCCAAGGCGTATCCGCAGTTGCGATTCGTCGCGGGCATCGAGGTCTCGGCGGCCTTCCCCACCGGCACCCTGCACATCCTGGGCCTGGGCATCGAGGCGGACTCCGCCGCCCTCGCTCACCTGGCCTCCGACCTGCGGGCCGCACGGGACGATCGAAACCCCAAGATCATCGCCCGCCTCCAGGCGATGGGCCTGGCCATCGACATGGACGACGTGGCCGCCCAGGCCGGAGTGTGGCACGGGCGTCCCGCCCGTGCGTCGCAGGGCCCTCTTGGCCCTGTCCGGGGCAGCCCCGGACCCCATGGGCAAGATGCCCATGCCACTTCACCCCCCCAGGCCCACGGCGCCGCACCCAGCGAGCGGGTGCTCGGCCGCCTGCACATGGCCCACGCCATGCTGGCCAAGCGGCTCGTCCGCAACGTGCAGGAGGCCTTCGACCGCTACATCGGCCGCGACGCCCCAGCCTACATCGAGAAGGACAAGCTCCCCCCCGCCGCCGTCATCGCCGCCCTGCACGCTGGCGGCGCCCTGGCGGTGCTGGCCCACCCGCCGCAACTGAACTACACCAACACCGCCCAACTGGAGCGGATCGTGCGGGAACTCACCGAGGCCGGCCTGGACGCCATCGAGGCCTATCACAGCGACCACACCGCCCGCCAGACGCGCGACTACCTCGCCCTTGCCCAGCGGCTGAAGCTGGGCGTCACCGGCGGCTCAGACTTCCACGGCCAGACCAAGCCCACCGTCCTCCT
>JALHTV010000068.1 GCA_022866005.1 Phycisphaerae bacterium | reverse complement strand
TGGCCGATGCGGGCATCGGGCCCGAGGCGATCGACTACATCTCCGCCCACGGCACCGGCACCAAGCAGAACGACCAGGTCGAGACGCGGGCCGTCAAGACGGTGTTCGGCAAGCGGGCGAGCCAGGTCCCCGTCTCCAGCGTCAAGAGCATGATCGGCCACCTCATCGCCGCCGCCGGGGCGACCGAGCTGATCACCTGCGTGCTGGCTATCCGCGACCAGGTGCTGCCGCCCACGGCCAACCTGAAGGTGCCGGATGCGGACTGCGATCTGGACTACGTGCCCAACGCGGCGCGGCGGGCCAAGGTCGAGACGTGCCTGAGCAACAGCTTCGGCTTCGGCGGGCAGAATAATACGCTGATCATCCGCCGTTGCCGTTAAGATATCCCGTCGCCGGCCCGGAAAGCGGCCTGAGGGAACATGACCGACTGGATCGGACAAGACTGGACGCCGGTGGGTTGGATCTGGCTGAGCCGGCATTGGGCGGCGCTGGCCATCGGGCTGACGTGCCTGTCGCTGGTCATGTTCATCGTGCTGCTCCTGGCCAAGTACGTCCGCATCTGCCTGAACATCTTCATCGACACGCACCCGCCGCTGGCGATGGGGCCGCTGGACTTCCAGCCCGTCCACGGGGAGACCGTCCGCTTCCGCAGCTTCGACGGCGTGTCGCTGCGCGGCATGCATCTGAACACGCCCAACCGCGCCGCCCGCAAGGGCACGGTCGTCTTCTGCCACGAGTTCCAGTCCGACATGTACAGTTGCGCCCGCTACGCCCGGCCGCTGATCGAGGCGGGCTTCGACGTGTTCACCTTCGACTTCCGCGGCCACGGAGACAGCAGTTGCACCCGCGACTACCGCCCGCTCCAGTGGCCCAGCGACAAGGAGGTGGAGGACGTCCTGGGGGCGTGCGCCTACGTGGAGTCGGTGCTGGCCGCCGAGGGGCGCAGCACGCGGATCGGCGTGTTTGGCGTCTCGCGCGGGGCGGGGGCGGCGCTGCTGGCGGCGGCGAGCGACCCCAACATCGCGGCCATCGTGTGTGATGGGGCCTTCAGCACGGCCGAGACGCTGGCGGCGCTGATGCGGCGCTGGGCCTACATCTTCGCCACGGTGCGACTGGTCTACGAGAACCACCCCGAGGCGTTCTGGCGCTTCCTGGCCTGGCTGCTGATGCGATTCGCCCAGCCCAAGCTGCATCGGCACTTCCCCTCGGTCCGCAAGGCCCTGAGGGACATGCAGCCGCGGCCGATCTTCCTCATCCACGGGCGCCGCGACAGCTACATCCGCACCGACCAGGCCCAATTGCTGGTCCAGGCGGCCCCGTCACCCAAGTACTTCTGGATCGTCGAGGACGCCAAGCACAACCAGTCGGTCGTCACCCAGCCCCGACAGTACGCCGTGCGGACTATCGCCTTCTTCCGCAAGCACCTGGCCGGTGACCCGGTGCGGCAGGCCGAGATCACCTCCCCGGCCGAGACCGAAGTGGCCTGAGGCGGTCCCCTTGATGCATCGCAGACAAGAGCATAGACTTGCCCTGAGTGGGAGGGAGAATCGGTGATAACCGGGCGCTGCCCTGAACTCCCTGAACGGGGGGGCACATCGCCAGGCTCCTCGCCTGAGCGTGAGAATATGCCTCCCTAAAGGAAGGACAAACCGAGCGAGTTCCGCGAGACGCCAGTAATTCAACAACTCGTCCAAACTTCAGGGTTGACCTGTTAACAGGTTTTGATGATGCAAGATCCGACAACCAGCGAATTGTTTGACACATTTGCCGAAGACCTGCTAGCAGAGCAAAAAGCGAGGCCGTTGATCATCGTTGGAGCATCAAAGGTCGATCATCTGTTACTCGAAGTTGTGCGCCACTTCCTCTTACCGAAAATCGCGAAGGCGAAGGATCAAGACGAATTGCTCGAAGGGGATGCTCCCTTGGCGACATTCAGCGCGCGCATCAAGATGTGTCGCCGATTAGGTCTGATCGATGAAACGCTGTACCTCACACTTGAGCATCTCAGAGCTCTCCGCAATCTGGGTGCTCACGCCCTATTGTTCGATGTTACTAAGTCTCCTGCGCGCGAGCATCTTGCGGAGGTTAGAAAGCGAATTGCCCATCGCGATTCCTATTGCCTCACGAAGCAACGGTTTTTCGAAGCAGCACCGCTCCACTCGACCGAAGAGCTCCAATGCCTTCTCCTAACGGTCTGTGTTCTCCTGGAAGCTATCCGAGAGAAGGTAATCCCGACAGGTGGTAACAAGAGCGCGCTCAGTATCGCGGCCAAGTAGAAAGGGTTACTCATATGGCCAAGAAGGGAATGACCACTCTGAGATGCCCGGCCGTCAGGGCAAAGGTTTGCGGTGTCAACGTTTACCGCGGCTTCGCCAATCTCTGCGACCTCTCGGATATCTCCCAGGCTGATATCTACGATCAGCAGAGGAATCCAACAGGTACGCAGCGGGATTTGAGTCCGGCACATGCGCGTGATGCGTATGAGTACGTGAAAAACAAGGACCTTGGTTTTTGGCCAGAGGTCTTTCTTTGTGCGCGCAAAAAGGACGTGGTGACCTTTTATCCAGTCTCACCGGAATTGCCCAATCTCGGACTACTCGAAATCGACGCAAAAGCTGTGAAAAAGAGTTCGGACATAGCCATATCGCGCGTCGATGGCAACCACAGGCTGCATTACGCCGACGGGAAACAGAGTGGTTACTCACGAATTGAGAAACAGGTTTCATTTTGCCTGGCTTATGACCTCAGTCGCGAGGAGGAGATTCAGCTGTTTAAGGACATCAATAAGAATCAAAAGCCCATGAATACCAGCCACCTCGATGGGATCGAAGTGCGATTGACCCCAGAGGAGGAATTGAAGCACCGAATGCCGGAGCTTTAGATTGCTCAACGACTGAGCCGTGATCCGGGAAGTCCATTACACGGGCGCGTTTTTGAAGGGGGAAGGAAGCCAGTCGGTGTGGATATTCCGCTTCGCGGCCTGAGGACGGGTATCGAATACATGCTCACTAGGTCGACACAGTTGCCCCGCTTGGAAGATGCGGAAGCACAATGTAGGGTCATCAAGAACTACTTCGAATCTGTCAAACAGTGGCAGCCCAAGGCATGGAGTGCGCCCAAAGATTACATCATGCTGCGTGGTTCAGGATTGTGGGCCATATGCTTCATCGGCGCTCAAGTAATTGATCGGGCGCTACTGCAGGATGAGTTCAAGGCTAGTCATATGCTTACGATCTTGCGGTCAGGAAAAGACTGGGATTGGGGGAAGAAGGGTGATTTCACAGGTCTCGGGGGGCGAGCTGGCGCGTTGGAAATCAGCAACCGAGTAACGAGGAAACTTCAGGATGAGAGTCACATGTCCACAAAGCAACTTTTCGACAAGATAATGGCCGAGGATTCTGGGGGGTAGACATGCTCAAAGGCCACTCACACTGCCTGGACAAAGTCGCTCAACACTGATCGCGCGGCGAAAGGGGTGGAGGGGCTCTACGACATGGTCGAAGCTAAACGTCTGCGGGCGTATCTGAAACTGCACCTGGCCGAGAGAGTCGGAGCGACCCTCTTCAAACGCCTGGTGGAGGCCTTTGGCGACGTGGAGTCGGCCGCCGCCGCGGGGCCGGCGGGCTGGCAGCAGGTCCAGGGCGTGGGCGACAAGACCGCCGCCGCCCTGGCCGCCGTGGGCGATGAGCAGATCGACCAGGAGCTGGCCGCCGCCCAAGAGCACGGCGTGACGATCCTGCCCCTGGAGGACGAGCGCTACCCGGCAGCCTTGGCCCACATCGCCGATCCCCCGGCCGTGCTCTACGTGCGAGGCCACCTGGAGCCGGCCGACGCGGTCGCCATGGCGATCGTCGGCAGCCGCCGCTGCACCTACTACGGGCTGGAGCAGGCCGAGCGCTTCGGCCAATTGCTCGGGAGGGCGGGCTTCACGGTCGTCAGCGGCGGTGCGCGCGGCATCGACGCCGCCGCTCATCGCGGGAGCCTGGCCGGCGGCGGCAGGACCATCGCGGTGATGGGCTGCGGGCTGTGCCAGGTCTACCCACCCGACAACGCCAAGCTCTTCGAGCAAATCCTCGCCGACCGCCGCGGCGCGCTGATCTCGGAGCTGCCCATGCGGACGACGGTGCTGGGCGGCAGCTTCCCCACGCGCAACCGCATCATCTCCGGGCTGTCGCTGGGCGTGCTGGTGGTCGAGGCCGCCCGGAGAAGCGGCTCGCTGATCACCGCTAACCAGGCGGCCGAGCAGGGGCGCGTGGTCTTCGCCGTTCCCGGGCGAGTCGATAGCCCCCTCAGCCAGGGCGCCAACGCGCTCATCCGCGACGGGGCGATCCTGGCCCAGGACCTCGATGACATCCTGGAGCACCTCGGCCAGGTGGGCTCGACCATGGCCCCTGAGGCGCCGACGCCGGCGGAGTCGGCCGCGGCGCAGGCTCTGGATGCCACCGAGCGGGTGCTGTTCGATGCCCTGGCCGGGGGGGCGATGAGCCTGGATGAGCTGGTGCGCCACACCGGCATCGATAGCGGCAAGGCCGCCAGCGCCATGACCATGCTCGTGCTCAAGGGTCTGGTGGCCCAGCGCCCGGGCAACGTCTTTTCGCATAAAGCGCATAAGACCCTCAAGGCGCCCAAGCCCGCCCCCAGCTCCTGATGTTTCCCCGAGGGACCGCGGGCGTTTTGGGGTAAGAGCACAGCCGGGGCGGCTGTGCCACAGGTCCAGCCTGGACGGGTAGCTCGGCCGCCTCGGCCGAACGGCTGATTTGCGGACTAACCGCCACAATGCCGATGCTCCCCCTCGCCCGCAAAGGGGTGACCTCGCCACCCAGGCCGTGCTATAATACGCAACTCCTACTCTGGTCGCGTTCAGTGGGGTGGCGCCTCGCCCCGGAAAGGACACCAAGGCCGTGACGCAGATTGGCAAGACCGACGACGTACCCGCCCCGCCGCTTGCTGCGGCCGGGGTCGTCAAGGCCGTCTCCCGCAATGAGGCCGGGCAACTGGTGGTGCAGATCGACGGGCGGGGAGAACCGATCGTCGATGCCCGCGTGGCCCGCTGCTTCCCGTGGTCGCTGCCGGACTACTACATCGCCATCCGCGACAAGGAGGGCAAGGAGCTGGCGCTGCTGCGGACGCTGGACGAGCTGGACTCCACCAGCCGCGAGGTCGTCCGCGAGGAGCTGGCGGACAAGATCTTCAACCCCAAGATCCGCCGGATCACCGACCATCGCAACGAGTTCGACGTGATCTCGATTACCGCCACCACCGACCGCGGCGAGGTGACCTTCCAGATCCGCAGCCGCGATGACGTGCACCTGCTGAGCGACAGCCGCGCGCTGTTCCGCGATGCCGACGGGAACGCCTACGAGCTGACCGACCTGAAGGCCTTGGACCCCACCAGCCGCAAGTGGCTGGAAGACTACTTCTAACAGGCGCCGGCACGTCCTGTCCCCCCGCGACCCGACCCGCTGACGAGTTCACTAGTGAACCGGTGAACTGGTTCCTGGTCTCATCACGCGATGGCGATGATGGACTGCATCTCCGTCTGCATGCGGAGCAGCTTGGCGTAGACTCCGCCTTCCTTGCTGCTGAGTTCCTCGTGGCTGCCCAGCTCGATGATCTCGCCCTTGTCCAGGATGACCAGTCGGTCGGCCTTGCGCAGCGTGCTGAGGCGGTGGGCGATGGCGATGGTGGTGCGGTTGGCGATGAGGTGGTCCAGGGCCTCCTGGATGAGCTTTTCGGTCTCGGTGTCCACGGAGCTGGTCGCCTCGTCCAGGATGAGGACGGTGGGATTGTTGAGGATGGCCCGGGCGATGCTGATCCGCTGGCGTTCCCCGCCCGACAGCGTGTGGCCTCTCTCGCCGACCAGGGTGTCGTAGCCGTCGGGGAAGCCCACGATAAAGTCGTGGGCGTTGGCGGCCTTGGCGGCGGTGATGATCTGGTCCAGTGTGGCCTGGGGGTTGCCGTAGGCGATGTTGGCCGCGACGGTGCCGTGGAACAGGAACGGATCCTGGAGCACCACCCCGATGTGGTGGCGGAGCTGCTCGATGTCGTAGTCGCGCAGGTCCACCCCGTCGATGAAGATCTGGCCTTCCAGCACGTCGTAGAAGCGGCAGATGAGGTTGACCATGGTGGTCTTGCCGCCGCCGCTGGGCCCGGCCAGGCCCACCATCTCGCCCGGGGCGATCTTGAGGTTGATGTTCCTGAGCACCTTGCGCACGCCGTCGTAGGTGAAGGTCACGTTCCGCAGCTCGATCTCGCCGCGGATGCTCTGGGCCGTGACCGCGCCGAGCTTGGAGAAGATGGCCGGCTCGGTGTCCAGGACCTCGAAGATCCGCTGCACGCTGGTGGCCGCGCGGTTGAACATGCGGTCCATGTGCGCCACCATGTGGATCGGCCGATAGAACATCCCCATGTAGCCCATGTAGGCCATCAGCGTCCCGGCCGTCATCGCGCCCTGCTCGGCCGTGCGCCCGGCCAGAGAGTCTTTCACAGCCCACCACCCCCCGACAATCCACACCAGCAGCACGCCCAACTGGGCACAGAACTGCATCACCGGTCGGAACAGCGTCCACAGGGAGACCATGCCGACCTCCCCATCGTAGAAGCTCCAGTTGCTCTCCCCGAAGCGCTCGACCTCGCGCCGCTCCTGGCTGAACGCCTTAATCACCCGCACCCCCGGTAGCGAATCGGCGACGACCGCTGTCATCTGGCTCCAGCGATGCCACAGCCGCAGAAAGCCCCGGTGCAGGCGCTTGTGGAAGAAGATGGTCAGGATAGACATGATGGGGATCGGCATCAGCACCGCGCAGGCGAGCTTCCAGTTCATGGCAAACAGGGCGACCCCCACCCCGCCGATGGTGAGCAAAGCGATGATCGCCTCGATGATCGTGAAGGCCACGAAATCAAAGATGCGGTCGCTGTCGCTGGTCACGCGTGTGACCAGGGTGCCGGTGGGCTTGCGCGAGAAGAAGCTCAAGCTCAGCTTGTGGATGTGGCCGTAGATCCGGTCGCGGACGTCGCGGCCCATCCGGCTGGCGAGCTTCGCCATCAGCCGCTCGCGAAACAGCCCCATGACGACGTCACAGACCACCAACACGGCCAGCAGCACCACGTAGAACAGCAGCACCGAGTAGTCGGCGTGGTGGCCGGGGCTTAGACCTAACCCCTTGTCCAGCATCGGCTTGCGCAAGTACGGCTCGAACAGTTGCACCGTGGTCGCCAGGACGGCCAGGCACATCCCCGCGATCGCCTGCCACTTGTAGGGGCGCACGAAATCCATCAGCCGGCTGAGCACCTTGCGCCGGCTCAAGCAGGCCGGGCAGACCTCCGACCAGGGCGGGATGACCCGCCCGCACTTGTCGCAGCGGACCTTCTTCTCCTCGACGCGGGGCCTTTCGGCCTCGGGGGAGTCGGCCTCCTTGCCCTCGATCCGCCGCTCCAACCGCCGCTGGAGCTTGGCGACCTCCCGGGCCTGGCGGAGCGTGAAGCGGAACTCCCCCACCGCCTTCCCGTCGGCTAGCAGCCGCAGCAGGTTCATGCCCAGCCCCTCGACGATGATCGCCCCGCTCAGGCGGCTCACGTCCGTCCAGTGCCCCCGCCAACCCTCGTCGCGCTTCAGGAAGTGACCCAGGCGCGACTCGGTCAGCACCAGGTACCCCTCGACGTACATGCCGTGCTCGTCGAGGTCGTGCCGCGCCGCCGCCTGCACAGAAGTCAGCGGCACCGCGTCCGAGATGACCGCTTGCAGCTCCTCGGGCGCGTGGTCGAGCAGGTCGTCCTTCTTGGGCTCTTCCGCCATGGCGGATCTCTCAGTTCTGGGGCCGGGAAAACCGTATTCTACCCCCGCGCCGCCGGGCACGCCACAGCCGGCGCGGGATTCAGGAGCATGGGCGTTTCGGCGGAATCCCCCTCCTGCGGAGGGGGCTGATCGGACGCGCCCTGGGGGGGAAGCCCCCTGCGGCAGCAGGGGGATTGGCTCTCGATCACCCGTCCCCCAAAACGCTGATGCTTTCGCGGGATTCCGTTTGGCTCCCCGCATCACCCCCCCTACAATCGCCAGGCGAAGAAGGAGCGATGACGGACAGGCGCACGGTCACCGTGGCGATGGAGACAAGCTGCCGGGCCGGTGGGCTGCTGCTGGCCGTCGACGGGCACCCGCAGCGCGTGGTGCACTTCGACGCCGCCGGCCGGCATACGACGCACCTGCTGACCCACCTGGCCGCGATGGTAGCCGAGGCCGGCCTGCACCCGGCGGACATCGACGAGGTCTACGTCTCGGCCGGGCCGGGCAGCTTCACCGGCGTCCGCGTGGGGATCACGGTCGCCCGCACGCTCGCCCAGGCCGTCGGGGGAATCCGCTGCGTGGCCGTGCCCACGCCTGCGGCCGTGGCCGAAAACGCCCGAGCGCTGGACTGGCGGCACCTGGCCGTCGTTCTGGACGCCCGCGAGGGCTGCTTTCACGCGACGCTCTTTGCCCGCCAGGGCGAGCGGATCGAACCGGTGGACCCACCCGGCCGGCTGTGGGAGCCGGACGCGTTCCTGACCGCCGCTCCCCGGCCGCTGCTGCTGACCGGCGAAGGTCTGGCCTATCACGTGATGGCCGCCCCGGGTGTCTCCTTCGCCGCGGCCGAGCTGCACCTGCCCACGGCCGAGGGGGTCTACGCGGTCGGCTCGCGCCTGGCTGCGGCGGGGCAGTTCACCGAGTATCACCGCCTGCTGCCGGTCTATGCCCGCTCGCCCCACATCACGGGGCCGGCCGGGGAGGGTGGCTTCCACAAGTTGCGCAAATGAAAAGACATACAGTCGCGGCCCGCCGGGATGCTCCAGGCTCGCAGATCGTGCGAACTCCTCGGCCGTCTGCGGCTTAGAATACATACGGGGCCAGGCGGCGCGGCGGGCTGACCCCCGCGGCACCCTGGCCCAGCAAAGGAGCGTGCATGCGGACAGAGACGGAGTTCTCGATCTTCCTGATCAACCGGCCTGGGGTCCTTGCCGGTGTGACCAGCGCCCTGGCGAGGGCCAAGGTCAACATCATTGCGCTCACCCTCGGCGATTCCGGTGAGCACGGTGTGCTGCGGATCATCGCCGACCACCCGGCCGTCGCCCGCGACGTGCTGGGCAAGGCCCACGACCGCTGGGCCGAGAGCGAGGTGCTGGTGCTGGAGCTGGAGAACCGCCCCGGGGCCTTCGCCTCGGTCGCCCAGAAGCTGGCCGACGAGCACGTCAACATCGGCTACGCTTACTGCACGGGCGGCGCGCGCGGCGGACGCACCACGGCCGTGTTCAAGGTCAACGACCTTATCCACGCCTCGCGGGCATTGGCCGAGTACCGGCACGATGACGCCAAGGCCGCGGCAACCGTCAAGACCTCCCCCCAACGGGGGAGGGGCTAGGCGGGACGGACCGTCGAAGGCGGGCAGAGGAAGCGCCCCCGGCGCTAGTCGCCCAGCTCGCAGTCGGTCTTCATGACCTCGCGCAGGACGACCGTGGCGTAGCAGCCTGACGGTGCGGTGAAGGTCAGCTCCAGAAACTCCCTCGCCTCGTCGCGCCCGGCCGTCAAGGTGGGCGCACCTAGCGCGAAGCGCAGCGCCCGCCGCCCGCCCTTGACCTTCAACGCCCCCACCCGGCGGAAATCGTTCGGGTTCACTTCAGCGGCCGCCAGCACCTCGCGCTCGATCTCGCCCATCTGACCCTCGGCCAGGTTGCCGCGGTAGCCCACGATCGGGCCGGTGGGGCTGATCTCGAATCGCTGGCAGCGCGGCTGCTCGGCGGCGGGATCGGTCACGGTGAAG
>JALHTV010000067.1 GCA_022866005.1 Phycisphaerae bacterium | reverse complement strand
TCTTCGACATCGAGCTGCTGGAGGGCCGGCCCGTCCCGCCGACCCGCTATGAGTTTGTCGAGTTCTGCGCCCAGCGCGGCCTGAAGCCCGCGCAGGTGGGCCTGCTGCCCTACGCGATCACCGAGTGGACCCAGCGGCTCACCGTCGCCTTTGCCGAGCATCGCCGCTGGCCCAGCGATCCGGCGATCCAGGTCAAGTGCCTGGTCTACGCCGGCCTGCTCGCCCACTACGCCGTGGACTGCTGCCAGCCGCTGCACACCACCATCCACTGGGACGGCCGGGCGCTGGAGGGCGGGCGCTCGCCCCGCAGCGGCATCCACGCCCGCGTGGACGCCCTGCCGGCCAAGCTGACCCTCACGCCCGCCGAGCTCATCGAAGGACTCAAGGCCGAGGCAGTGGAGGAGCTCTTCCCCGCGATCCTGGCCGAGATCCAGCGCAGCCACGCACTGGTCGAGAGAGTCTACGAACTGGAGGCGCAACTGCCGCCGATGGAATCCGACCCGCCGCTGGCGCCGGAGGTGGCCGCGTTTGCCCAGGAACGCATGCGCGCGGCCGCGATCTTCACGGCCTCGCTCTACCTGACCGCCTGGCGGGACAGCGCCAAGATCGAGATACCTGACTGGCACCGCAACTTCCCCCCTGCCACCCAGCCGGCCCCCATCGTAATCCGCGCGGTCGGAAGGGGACTGGTGCGCCCCACCACGCAACCCCCCGAAAGTCCCCCGCCGCGCTAGCCACCCGCCGCGCCCGCCGGGGGGGATGACCTTGCCCTAAGAACTCGCCGGGCGTATCTTGCGTGCTCTGCATCGGCATGGAGATCTTGCCTGACATCGCGATCATCGGCCCCGGCAAGGTGGGCATGGCCATCGGCATCTTGGCCGCCAAGGCCGGGCGGACCGTCGCCGCTGTCGGCGGGCGCGACGCCGCCCGCGCAGCCCAAGCAGCCGCAGCCATCGGCCCAGGCACCAAGGCCTGCACACCCCGCCAGGCGGCGGGTTCAGCCGGCCTAGTGCTGCTGACCGTCAGCGATGACGCCGTGGGCAGCGTGTGCGATGAACTGGCGGGCGCATTTGCCGAAGGCGCGGTCGTGGCCCATTGCAGCGGCGTGCTGGACAGCGGCGTGCTGGCCTCGGCCCGGGCCCGCGGCTGTGCGGTCGGCTCGATGCATCCGCTCCAGACGTTCCCCTCCGTCGGCGCGGCAATCGACGCGCTGGGCGGGGCGTACTGCTTCATCGAGGGCGACTCACCCGCGGTCAAGGCGCTGGAGCGCCTGGCTGCGGACATCGGTGCCCACCCGGTGCCCATCGCCTCCGGCGCCAAACCGCTGTACCATGCAGCGGCGGCGGTGGCCTGCAACTATCTTGCGGCGCTATTAGACGCGGCCAGCGCCCTGTGCCGCCAGGCCGGCATCGACGAGCCCACCGCCCGGCGGGCGCTGGCGCCGCTGGTGCGCAGGACGCTGGAGAACGTCCTGGCCGAGGGACCTGCGGCGGCCCTCACCGGTCCCATCGCTCGCGGCGATGTTGCCACCGTCCGGCGGCACCTGGCGGCGATGGCCGGCGTCGAGGCGGATCTGGAGAAGCTGTACCGCGCGCTGGGGCGATGGACGGTCGCCCTGGCGTTGCGCAAAGGAACGATTGACGCCGCCAAGGCAGCGACCCTGCGGCGGCTACTGGATGCCTCCATCGGAAAGGAGCGATAGATGGCTGCCAAGATCATCGACGGTGAGGCGGTCGCAACGGAGATGAACCGTCAGACTTCCCAGGAGGCCCAGGCGCTGGCCCAGGCCGGCCGACCGCCGCGACTGGTGGCCGTGCAGGTCGGGGAAGACCCCGCCAGCAAGCTCTACACCAACATGCAGGCCAAGAGCTGCCAGGAAGTGGGCATCGCCTACGACCTGCTGAACCTGCCCGCCGAGGCCACGCAGCAGGAGGTGCTGAAGCACATCGAGCAGCTCAACGCCGACCGCGCCGTCAGCGGCTTGATCCTCCAGATGCCGCTGCCGCCGCAGATCGACGCCCGCGCGGTCCAGGTGACGATCTCCCCGGCCAAGGACGTCGAGGGCATGGGCCCGGTGAACATGGGCCGCCTGTTCTACGGCGGCGGGGTGGTGGCGCCCTGCACGCCCATGGCGGCGGTGGAGCTGCTGCGGCGGACCTGCCCGGACCTGGCCGGCAAGGAGACGGTCATCGTCGGGCACAGTGAGATCGTCGGCAAGCCCATCGCGATGATCCTGCTCCAGAGCCTGAACGCCTCTCCGACCGTGACCGTCTGCCACGTGGCCACGCGGGACCTGGCGGCCCATGCGCGCCGGGCGGAGGTGCTGATCGTGGCGACGGGCGTGCCCCAGGCCCGCTGGATGAGCTACTCCAAGCGCAAGAAGAAGCAACCCGACCTGCCGCCGCCGGACCTGAGCCCCCTGGTCAAGGCCGACATGCTCCGCGAGGGCGCCATCGTGATCGACGTGGCCATCAACCGCGTCCCTAAGGGCTTCGACGTCGACGGCAAGCCCCTGAAGAACGAGAAGGGCAAGGACATCATGATCACCGTGGGCGACGTGGACTTCGAAGGCGCCTTGGAGAAGGTCGCCGCCATCACGCCCGTGCCCGGCGGCGTCGGGCCCGTAACCGTGGCCATGCTGCTGCATAACACCATCGCCTGCGCCAAGGCCTCGGCCTAGCCCGGCGGCACCTGGGCCGATGGGGGGACGTGCCCCTCACGCAGCGCTGCGACAACAGTCGGGGGCCGGGGGTAGCCGATAAGGCTTACGGCCCTCGCAGCGGCCGGGCGGCCAGGATTCTTCTGGGTCGCCGTCATCATTTCGTCAGCGAGCTGTAACGTTTTGCGGCCTGGGGCGTCGTATACGTTAGGAGGCTGACCTGGCCGCCTGGAAGTCGCCCGTCGGGCGGGCGGCGGGCCGGGTGAGGCGGCAATAGGCCGACGCGCCAGGTGTTTGGCTGGATATAATGCATACGCCGCCCCGCGGTGCCGTGCGGGCCCGGGCAGCCGCGTCACGTCAAGGAATGGGGAACATGCACAAACGCAAGAAGCGCAAGACCGTCAGCAAGGACGCCCTCGCTCCGGTGCCTCAAGCCCCATATCCGGGCTGCGACGCGCTGAGCGACGACCAGAAGGCCGCCGCCCAGGACGCCGACAAAGAGGGCCTGTCCTTCCGCGTGGACCTGCCCAGCCGCCGCTGGCTGGAGCAGGCCGCCGCCAACAGCGCCGCCTCCCCCGGCCGGTAGCGCCGGGCGGACCAGGCCCCCTCAGGCCAGGCCCAGCGCCCTGGCCAGCGGTGCCGGGTCCAACCGATAGCGGCTGCCGCGGCCCTGGAAGAAGGCGTGCTCGCGTACCAGGTGCACCGACAGCGGTGCCAAGTGCAGCACGGCGGTGCTGGTGGCCTCGAAGAGCTCGACTTCCCCCTTGACAAAGACCCCGCAGCCGCCCCACGGACAGGGGATCCGCCCCATGGCCTCGTGGAACTTCCCCGCCCAGCCGGGCCCGGCGGGCACGTCTTGGCCCATCGCAGCCATCGCGGCGCGGAGCACGTCCTTCCATTCGGCCGGCCAGGCGCTCGGGTGTCAGGCCCAGGGCCTCCAGGGCCGCACGGTCGGCCTGGACGATCTCAGCCAGGGGGCGGCGGTCCTCGCCGAGAAAGCCCTCGCGGCTGAGCACGCCCGGGGCCATGCGAGCGGTGACGGCCTGCTCCTGGGGGGTCTGCTTCATGCTACGGCTCCTCAAACAGGCTCGGGTCTTCGGGCTCGGTCTGGGGCCCCGGGCCAAGCAAGGCCCTCTCGACCTCCTGGTCGCTCAGGCAATAGATGAGGATCGAGTAGCCCACCTGATCGTCGGGTTCCCGGTGACGACGTAGATACACGCACAGGCGCTTGAACCGCAACTGCTCAAAGGCAAGGATCTGGTTGGCCCAGAACTGGCTGTCGGGACCTCGCAGGGCCGCCTGCATGTCGCCGGGGGCGGAGTGAATCAGGGTGAGCACGTTCGCCAGCACGGTCTGATAGCTCTCCTCCTGGGGGACCGTCCACGGACCGGGCGGACCCTTGACCACCGTCTGGAGCATCGTCGCGCTGATGCAGTAGACCCCACCCGTCAACATGAAGGGAATCCCATGCTGCGGTGGGTCCAGCTCGATGAACCCCGGCAGCCGCAGGGCGCGGACCTCGTAGTGTGCGGGGCTGCTTGCACCGAAGTAGGACAGGTACACCGGCGTCGTCGAAGACGGACCGCTCAGCCCATGCTCGTCCAGCCAACGCTTCAGGCCCGGCAAGTCCTGGCCCCAGTCCAGCGAACTGTCCACCAGGTGCCGATACCCGTTCCGCGATCCCCCCACCCACTGATTGAAGTACGCCAGATAGTTCGGCCACGTCCACAACCCCTCCCCTACGTACGCCACCAGGCTCAAGGCCAACACCCACCCCAGCAGCCCCCTCCACCCTCGACGAAACAGCCGCACCCCGCTCCCGGCCAGAATGAACATCACCGGGTACGTCGGCAGGATGTGCCGGTGCCCAATGTTGATCCTGCTGATAATCGCCGTCGCCCAATAGACCGCCAGCAGCACCCACAGCGTCGCCGTGCGGTAAAAACCCTCCCACAAGGCAGACTTCATCGGCCTTGCCCCGCCCACCGCCCCCCGGCGCCAGGCCAAGACCACCGC
>JALHTV010000066.1 GCA_022866005.1 Phycisphaerae bacterium | reverse complement strand
CAGGATCGCGGCGCATTCGGTGCGGCGGGGCAAGGTCCAGACGCGCCGCCGGACGGTCCGCATAGGTGCCCGCCCGTGCATGCACCCGGCCTTTGAGAAGGAAAAATCCCGGCTGCCGGCCTTGTGGGCCGCCAGCGTGCGATAGAGCCAACGACAACCCCTGTGCCCGAGGCACAGAAGGAGAGACGCCATGACGTGGCCACGCGGAAAAGATTGCAAACTGTACTACGGCGCCGCCAGCGCCGAGATCGGGGCGATGACCGTGCTGGGAAAGGCGCAGGAAGTCACCGTCAACCTGGAGAAGGAAGAGGCCGACAACACCGCCCGCGAGGATGTCTTCCGCAGCAGGCGCGGCACCTTCAAGACGCTGACCATCGACTTCAAGATGCGGCAGGAGCCGGAGGATCCCGGCGTGGCGGCCATCCGGAACGCCTACCTCAACGAGACGACCCTCGAACTGGCGGCGTTGACGGGGCTCAGCAGCGACGAGAACGCCGAAGGGCCCAAGGGCACCTTCGACATCCTCAAGATGACCCGCAACGAGCCGCTGGAGGGCGGGGTCACCTATGACTGCACCGCGACGCTGGTCACCTTCGACGAGTGGATCGCCCCGGATCTGAGCTGACCTCCGGCCGCCGATGCTCGTGCGTGGCGGCATAGGAATCGCAGGCAGGCCCGCCTGATGTACCGACGGGCGAAAGGACGCGCATGAAGACCTTTACGACCACAGACCCCGACAGGCTTTGGAACGTGGCCATTGACGTGAACGCCCTCAGGCGGTTGCGCGCGGCGGTGCACGTGGACCTGATGGAGGCCATCCAGGGCGACCTGCTGGACAAGCTCGCCGCCGATCCCGTGCTGCTGGTCGACGTGCTCTGGGTCCTGTGCAGGGAGCAGGCCGAGGCCGCCGGGATCACCGACGAGCAATTCGGCGGGGCCGTCATCGGCGACGTGATCGAGGCGGCCACCGACGCCCTGCTGGAGGAACTGGCGGATTTTTTCCCGCAGCGGCGCCGCAAGGTCCTCCGGATGGCGAAGGAAAAGGCGGCCAAGCTCCAGGAACTGAACCTGGCCCAGGCGGCGGAGCTGCTCGGGAGCGACCTGATGGAGACGCGCCTGCTGGCGGAGCACGAGCGGTTACGGGCGAGGATTGCTGGCGGCTCGTCGACGAGTGCGCCGGGATCGTCGGAATTGACCCCGGCCCCCTGACCCTGCGCCAGCTCGTGCGGATGGCCGAGGCCCGCGACCGCCGGGAATGGTCCCGGACGGCGAACCTGATGGCCCTGATCGCGGAGTGCAACCGTGACCACAAGAAGAAGTCCGATCCCTTCCAAGCCGACGATTTCGACCCGTACGCTCTGGTCGAACGGGCCGAACGGGCACGGCGGGCTGGGCAGACGGGCGAGCCCCGCGATTATCGCGGCGAATCGGATTGGGAAGGACTGAGACACGCGTGCCTGGCGATGGGCGGCCGCACCAGCCGCCGCAAGCGCCGGCCGCGAACCGAAACACGAACCAAGCAGGACAAGCAAGGAGAACAGCCATGAGATACGGACTTATCGCGATGGCCCTGATGCTGGTGATCGTGGCATTTCTGCCGATCGGCGGCTGCTCGGCGGCGAATCAGGACAACGGCACGCTGATCATCACCCCGACCTCCACGCAGCCAACGCCGCCCGGCATGATTCCGCCGCAGCCGAAGGTGGAGTTCACCGCCGGCAAGACGTCAGCCACCCGGGTGCTCTCCCCGTTTGGCAAGCCCCCCGGTGATGTGATCTCATCGGTGGGCAAGCGGGATTGGTCCTATGACCCCGCCACCGGCAAGTTCAGCGTCCGGGCTGGCGAGAACAAGGCGACGCTCTGGGATTACATCAAATACCACGTCCAGGGCGTGATCGGACTTCTGCTCCTAACCGTCGGCGCCTTCGTTGCCCTGTGGTTTATCCCTGCAACGCACAGCTTTGTTGTGGGCATACTAGCGTTCATCGGAGCGGCCATTCCCTGGGTTGGCCATGCGCTGCAAAAGGCCCGGGGCGATGCTGCCCTGACCGACGTGGTCCAGACGGTGCAGGATGCCCGAAAGGCCTTGGCCGCTAACGGTGACGCCGAGGCCCTGAAGGTTGTCGACGCTTGGCTGGTCCAGCAGACCCCGGCAACGCAGGCGCTGGTCGAGAGGCTCAAAGCGGCCGCCGGCGTGACGTCGGTCACCGATCCCAAGGCGTAAGGCGCCTGGGACTGATTCGCCATGAGCGACCTCCGCTGGCTCAACTTGGAAGCCCTGGCAGTCGGCCGTCGGCCTACCTGTCCGGTAGGCAGGCCGGAGGGGCCTTTGACCGCCGAGGGGCTGGAGGATCTGCGCCACGGCAAAGGCTGGAAGCGGGCCCGGCGGCAATATCTCGCCGGGGCGAGTGACCGGGTCATCCTGAACCTGCTGGCCTGTGAACTGGCCAAGGCCCCCAGGGAGCAAGTCGCGGCCCAGGATGGCGACAGGGCGGGGCCCGGCGGCCCCAGGTCGGCGATCCCCCCCCATGCGGGCGCGATGCCTGCCAAGTCGCCCGCCGCCAACCTGGGGCAACGTGGTGCGGCTAGGGGTCAATACTGAAAGGCTGACGCACGATGGTGGATACGGGCAGAATCCGAGCGGGTCGGGCCTATGTGGAGCTCCTGGCCGACGACAGCAAGCTCGCCGCGGGCCTCCGGGCGGCGGCAGGGAAGTTGCGGGCCTTTGGGGCGACGATCCAGGCCGCCGGCCTGCGGATGATGGCCCTGGGCGGCGCGATCCTGGCGCCGCTGGCCCTCTCCGTTCGCAACTTCGCCAACGTCGGCAGCGCGCTTCACGACATGTCCCAGCGGACCGGCCTATCGGTTGAGGCCCTGAGCGCCCTGTCCTATGCGGCCGAGCAGAGCGGGGCGGATATCGAGAGCCTGGAGAAGGGCATCCGCAAGATGCAGCGGACCATCACCGACGCCGCCGGGGGAAGCAAATCGGCCGCGGATGCGCTGGGATCGCTGGGCTTGACCGTCAAGGACTTGGCCGGGTTGGCGCCGGAGAAGCAGTTCCGGCTGCTGGCGGATCGCCTCGATAAGGTGGCCGATGCCACGGCCAAGGCCGCACTGGCCATGGAGATCTTCGGGCGCTCAGGGACGGCCCTGCTCCCGATGCTGCGGGGGGGGGCAGCGGGCCTACAGGCCT
>JALHTV010000065.1 GCA_022866005.1 Phycisphaerae bacterium | reverse complement strand
GCCGACTTGTCCACCATCCGCTTGTCGCCGATGCAGGCGACGACGGTGCGGTCCGTACCGGTGATGACGTGGTCCTTCAGTCCGTACTCCCGGACCAGCTCCACCACGTGCTGCACGTGCTCCGGCGTGGCGCCGGGCTTCATGACGACGATCATGACAAACTCCGCTCTTGCTCAGCCGGCACTACGCGACCGGCTCGATTCGTTCCAGCCCGCCCAGGTACGGCCGCAGGGCCGCGGGCACCGTCACCGTGGAGTCGGCGTTCTGGTACAGCTCCAGGATCGGGATCAGGATCCGCGGGCTGGCGATCACCGTGTTGTTCAGGGAGTGGCACACGACCACCTTGTGGGTCTCGCTGTCGCGATATCGCAGGTCCAGCCGGCGGCACTGGTAATCGTACAGGCGCGAGGCCGAGTGCGTCTCACCGTATTCGCCCGCCGCCCGGCCGTCGGGGCCTGTCGGGCCGCGGCTGGGCATCCACGTCTCGATGTCCACCATGTCGGCGTTCTTGGGCCCCAGCTCGGCGGTGCAGCACTGGATCAGCCGGTACGGCAACTCCAGCCGCTGCATCAGCGTCTCGACGAAGCCGATCATCTTGCGATGCCAGTCGCGGCTTTCCTGCTCATCCGCGTGGCAGAGCACGACCTGCTCGACCTTGTCGAACTGATGGATGCGGTACAGGCCGGCCGTGTCCTTGCCCGCGGCGCCGGCCTCCCGGCGGAAGCAGGTGGAGACGGTCACGTACCGCCGCGGCAGGGTCGCCCCGTCGAGGATCTCTCCGGCGTGCAGGCCCATCAGCCCCACCTCGCCGGTGCCGGTAAGGTAGAGGTTCTGGGCAGGGGTCCCCAAACGCGGTCTATCGCGTTGGGGGTCCCCGCCGCCGCGGTCGGTCTCGCGAATCTCGTAGGCCTGGTCCTTGCCGAACGGGAAGAAGCCCGTGCCGACCATCATCTCCTCGCGGACCAGCACGGGCACCGACACGGGCACAAAGCCCTGCTCGCAGGCCATGAAGTCAAACGCGCACCGCAGCACGGCCTGATGGAGCAGCATGCCCCGGCCGGTGAGCACGTAGCTGCGCGCCCCGGCCATCTTCACCCCGCGCGCAAAGTCGATCAGTCCAAGCTTCTCACCCAGCTCCATGTGCGTCTTGGGAGCAAAACCCTTGTTGGCGGCAAAGGGCCTCGCCGGGTCGAACCAGCTCGGCGACCAGCGGCGAATCTCCACGTTGTCGGCGACGCCTTTCCCCACCGGCACGTCGTCATCGGGCGGTTGCGGCACTTGAAGCAGCAGCTCGTGGTACTTCGGTTCTAATTCCGCGACCAAGTCGCTCAGTTCCTTGGCGCGGTCCTTGGCCTCCTTCATCTCGGCGATGGGCTTGGCCTTGGCATCGCCGGTGAGCTTGGCGATGCTCTTGCCCGCGACGTTCTGCGCGGTGCGGACGTCCTGAAGCTCCTGCCGGGCCGCCAGGAGCTTGCGGTCCAACTCCAGCAGGGCCGGGATGTCCGCCTCGATGCCCTTGGCCTGCGCCCCGCGGATGAAGCGGGCGCTATCCTCGCGTAGCTGTTTGATGTCGATCATGGCTCTTCCCGCGCCCGGGGGTTGGGCGAGGGACTATTGAGGTATCGGCCAACGGCGGGCGGGTCAAGCAGTCATCCGGCAGGACGTGTGGCGGCCAGTGCGGCGGCCCTGGCCCGCAGGAGGCGAACCTGCGCCTCCTCATCGGACTCAAACCGCATCAGGCTTTCTGCCCCCAGCGCGGCGTTGATCTTTTCGGCGGCCTCCAACTGGGCGAGGCTTCCCGCGGCCTTGCCCGCATCGACATACATCCGCGCTGCCTGAAGGCGGAGGCGGTGGTCCATCGGATTGAATTGCACAGCGGCACCCATGTCAGCCAAGGCCTTCTCCGCAACGCCCTCCCCATGATCGGAACTCGCGGCGAGCCGGGAGAGAATCTCCGCCGCCAGGACCCAGTGGCCGTAGTAAGCCCGATCCCGCCGGAGGGCCTGGCCGGCCCACTTCTCGGCGACGATCAGGCCGTCCCCTTCTGACGCCGATTCATGCCCGACCCGGGCCGCGAGCACCGCCCTGGCGGCGTCCGCGGCCGCGTACCCGGCCAGCGGGTCGCTCCGGGCGGCTTGCTGGGCGAGGGCAGCCATCGAGGCGGGGTCTTGCCTGCCCCAGGCTCGCAGGGCCGCCTCGGTGAGCGCCGTGCGGCGGTACACCGGCCACCAGAAGACCGCGACGGCGGCGACGGCCACCACCAACGCATTGACAGCCAGCACCCATCGCAGTTTGGCGAGGTCGCGGCCTGTGGCCCCGGTCGAGCCCAGAGATGCCCCCCCGACCACCCAGAACGCCGTCGCCGGCCCGGGCATGAACAGGCTGAGCTCTACCATACTGTGCAGGAAGACCCCCACCGCCCCGCAGGCCAGGGCCGCCCGAAGCCCGCCAGAGAGCACCGAGTCTTCGGCGGAGGAATCGCTACCGGTCCACGTGACCGCCAGCACCGCCGCCACCAGCAGCGCCGCCGGGACGATCCCGTCCAGCAGCAACAGTGACGGATACGCGCCGGCCTCGCAGAAGAGCCATCGAGAGATCACCGCCGTGATCGCTACCGCTGCCGCGACCATCCACACCCCACCCCTGCGGCCGGGCGGGCTGAGGGAGGCTGCCACCGGGGTAGCCGGGCGGCACATCCCCACCAGCACGACGACCACGATTGCCAGGTACACCGCCCCGCCGGGGATGCCGTACTGGCTGACGGCCTCAGCCACGACGTTGTGCGGCAGTTTCACGGCCTCTTCCGCCCCCATCCGGCGATAGCGCAGGTAGGCCGAGGGG
>JALHTV010000064.1 GCA_022866005.1 Phycisphaerae bacterium | reverse complement strand
TGACGAACGGCAACCTCAAGCTGGCCTGGAACGACAGTGGCTGGAAGAATGTCACCCTCGATTCTGCAGGCGATGTCGGCCAATTCACATCCCTGAAGATCGACTCCAGCAACGTGGTCCACATCAGCTACTACGATGCGACAAACGGCGACCTGAAGCTCGTCTCGGTCCTGCCATCGGACTTGGTCACGCTGATCCCGGAGTTCAGCTCCCCGCAGGCCATCGAGCCGCGGACGCGCAAGGGCGGCCACGGCGGCGGTGACCCGGCGCTCCTGACCGACATCTTCGACCCTCACCCGCCGGCCGATCTGCTGGGCCGCAAGGCCGACCAACGCGACGGGGCCTACTCCATCCTGGTGGGCGTGGCCGCCCGCAGCAGCATCGACACCGGAGCGCCCGTCCGTATCGCCGACCTGCTGGGCGACGCACCGATCTAGCCGTCAACCCCACCGCGCATGACCCCGCGACAACGGTATATCGAGACCCTCACGTTCGGCCACCCCGACAAGGTCCCCTTCGCCCCCGGCGGGCCGCGGGAGTCCACCCTCGCCAACTGGCACAAGCAGGGCCTGCCCGAGGGCGTCAAGTGGCACCCGTACCTGCTGGAGACGCTGGGGATCGCCGACGACCCGCCCAAGCTCAAGAAGGTCCCCCTGGGTGTGCACTTCGAGATGATGCCGCAGTTCGAGGAGAAGGTCCTGGAGCACAAGGACGGCCATTCCATCGTCCAGGACTGGAAGGGCAACATCTGCGAGATCTCCGACCAGTTCGACCTCAGCTACCTGCGCGCGGCCAAGGACTTCGTCACGCGGCGGTGGATCAAGTGCCCGGTGGCCAGTCGCGATGACTGGGAGCAGATGAAGGCCCGCTACCAGGTGGACACCCCGGGCCGCTTCCCCGCTGACTTCACCGAGCGCGCGGCCAAGATCCGCCAGCGCGATTACGTCTCCGGCTACGGGGTGATCGCCGGGCCCTTCTGGCAGCTCCGCGAATGGTGCGGTTTCGAGAGCCTCTGCATCCTGATGGTCGAGCAGCCGGACTTCGTGGCCGAGATGAGCGCGTTCTGGACCGACTTCGTCGTGGGCGTTCTGGAGCGGATCGTCGCCCACGTCGTGCCCGATGTGCTGTTCTTCAGCGAGGACATGGCCTACAAGGCCAAGGCCATGATCTCCCCCGCCATGACGCGGCAGTTCTGCAAACCGAGCTGGGACCGCTGGACAGCGATCGTCCGCAAGGCCGGGACGCCGCTGGTCGACGTGGACAGCGACGGTTACGTCGGCGAGTTGATCCCCCTCTGGATCGAGAGCGGCATCAACGTCACCAACCCGATGGAAGTCGCCGCCGGCAACAACCTCGTTGAGTACCGCCGAATCTACGAGCGCACGATGGCCTTCCGCGGCGGCGTGGACAAGCGCGCGATGGCCAAGGGCGGTAAGGCGATCCGTGCGGAGCTGGAGCGGATCGAGCCGGTCATCCGCAGTGGTGGATACATCCCCGGCTGCGATCACGGGGTGCCGTCCGACGTGTCCTGGCCGAACTTTGTAGAGTATTCTCGCATCCTGGCCCGGATGACCGGCTGGCTATAGGCCGACCGCGGCGCCCGGCTTCCAGCGAAGCAGTTGCAGCGGGTTGACGTAGTCATCGGTCCACACCCCGATCCGCTCCAGGCCGACCAGAGGCGGGTCGGCCGCTCGGCGGATGCCAGGAGCGTCAAGAATCCGCCCATCGCTGGAGAGAAGCACCCAGGTCGAGGGCAACGTCCCCGCCGTCTTGTCCCCCTCGTCATAGACGCACACCCCCGCAAGGCCCAGGTGCCCGGAAAGCTTCATCACCACGGGCCGAATATCCAGATATTGCCCGGAGCTGTGGACGGCCAGGATGCCGGCGGCCTTGAGGTGCCGCAGATACGTCTGGAAGGCCTCGGCCGTCAGCAGGTGCAGGGGGACGGAGTCACCGCTGAAGGCGTCCAGCACCAGCAGGTCGAACTGCTGGTCCTCCTGCCGCTCCAGCGAGAGCCTGGCGTCGCCCATGACCACGTCCTTCGCGGCCGGGCAGTCGGCCAGGTACGTGAAGTAGGTCCGCGCCATGTCGCGGACGGCCGGGTTGATCTCGTAGAAGCGAATCGTGTCGCCCTCGCGCCCGTAGGCGGCGATCGTGCCGACGCCCAGGCCGACCACGCCGATCCGCCGCGGGGCCGACGGCAACTGCTCGATCGCCAGCCCCACCCCGCTGCGGTGCCCGTAGTAGGCCGTCGGGAGCCTGTGCTTGTCCCCCTGCACAAACTGCAACCCGTGGATCGTCGTCCCGTGTATCAGGGCCATTTCCTGATGGGCCGGATCGTCGGCATCCTGCTCCCAGACCGAGACCACCCCATAGAAATTGCGCCGGCTGGCGACGAGGCGTTCATTGGCCGCGCCGCCACGCTCCATCACCGCCGCCAGAATAGAGATGAACGCAATAACGACCGCGTAGGCCCACCGACGGCGGCGCAGACGCGGCGAGGGATTCTTCTCGGCCAGAAGAGCGAACACGCAGCAGGCGGCCAGGCCCAGGAAGAGCTCCAGGTAGCTGCGGAGCACCACCGGCGCGACCACGGCCACCAGCAGCCCCCCGCAACAGCCGCCCGAGGCGATGCTCAGGTAGTACCGCGTCAAGAAGCGCGGCCCGGGGCGGAGACGGTACAGTTCGCCATGGCAGACCATGCAGCAGGCCGCCAGCGCAGCGAGGTAGGCCCCGATCTGCACCAGGACCGGAAGGGTTCCCCGCCTGCTGTCCACGATCACCGCCGCGATGAGGGTCGCCATCAGCGCGGCCAGCCACACCGGGCGAACGTACGTGCGCTCGCTGTGGAAGCAGATCACGAACGACAGCAGGTACACGCACAGCGGGACCATCCACAGCAGCGGAATGGCCGCGACGTCCTGGCATATCTTATTGGTGGCGGCCAGCAGGACGACCGACGCCCCCGCCGACAGGGCGACCCACAGCAGCCCGTCGGCCACGCGCGGCGCGGGGGCTGGGCGGTCCGCCTCAGCCGCGTCCTGCCCGCGCGCCTGGGCAACCGGCCCGCGCCGCAGCAGACCCAAGGCCAAACACCCCTGCAGGGCTACCAGCGCCCCCATCCCCCACGACCACGCCTGAGCCTGGGCCTGGCGACTGAGCCAGGGCTCGGCCAGGAATGGGTAGCCGATCACCGCCAGCAGGGAACCGGCGTTGGACAGGGCGTACAGTCGGTACGGCCGCGGCTGGCCGCGCGTGCCAGCGACCCAGCGTTGGAGCAGCGGGCTGCTGGAGGCCAAGGCGTAATAGGGCACACCAATGCTCACGGCCAGCGTCCCCAGCACGGCGGCGACGGGATAGCGCCCCTCGGCCCCAACCACCCAGGCCCGGATCGGAAGCGACAGGGCAGCCACCAGGAGCACGGCCACATGCAGGACCGCCTGGCCGCGCCGGCTGAGGAGACTCACCGACAGGTGCCCGTACGCGTAGCCGCACAGCAGCATCGCCTGGAAGAACAGCATGCACGTCGTCCAGACGTCGCTGCCACCGCCAAAGCGCGGGACGACGAACTTGGCAATCAGCGGTTGGACCGCAAACCGCAGCAGGCCCGCCCAGAACACCGCCAAGCCGTACGCGCCCGCCAGCCACGTGCGGCCAGGGCCAGAAAGCTCAGTCTGTTCGGTAGAGGAACCCAAGGCCATCCCACCCACTGCACCCTGCCCGGCGCCCAACGCGGTTATCCCCGCCCGGTGACTTACTCCTCCTCTTCGGTAGCGACCATGGGACTGGTCGGCTGCTCCCCGGGCCAGTCGTCGGTACGGAACGGCGAGGCGGGCAGGCCCTCGCGATTGTACAGGGTGCAGTCGGGGTTGTCGGCCCAGCCGTAGCGGACGGCCACCGGCTGCGGCACGTCCGGGCTGGAGACGATCACCTTGTCACCCCGGATCGTCGCCTGAGCCCAGGTGAACTGCCGGTTGGCCCCGGCGATCGCAAAACCGCTGAGCTTCTCGCCCTTGACCGCCAGGCCCGACCCGACGTTGCGAAAGCTCAGGACGGCCTTGTCGCCCGAGACCGTCATGGAATCCAAGATCGGCCCGGAGCAGACCACGTCCCGGCCGTAGGCAACCTTCAGCGCCGCCAGGGCGAGGCGCCGGCCCACGTCCTGCTTGTTGCGAGGGTGGATGTCGTCGGCCTCCCCGATGTCGATCGTCACGGCCATGGCGGTCTTGGGCACGGATAGGGACTTCAGCTGCGCCTCGCGCAGGCGGGCCCAATTGCTGTCGGTGGGCGTGTCCCGCCGCTCCATGTAGTTGGACAATTGCACGAACAGGAAGGGGTAGTCCCCCTGGCCCCACAGCTTCCGCCAGGAGGCGATCATCGCCGGCAGCACCCGAGCGTACATGTCGGGACGCTGCACGTTGGACTCCCCCTGATACCAGATGACCCCCGCGATGCCGTAGGGCGCCAGTGGGTAGATCATGCCGTTGTAGTAGCAGCCGCCCTTGCGGGCCGGCTTGGGAGTGTTGGGTTTGCGGGGTTCGGGGCGCCCCTCGGCCCGGGCCTCACGGACCGCCACCTGCCAGCGGGCCAGGGCCTCCTGATAGTTCTTGGCCGCCTGGGCCTGGAGGGCCTCCAAGGCCTTTTCGTATTCAGCCAGCACGGCGCGGACCTGGGGGTCGGCCAACAGGACCTCGCGCGGCGTCCACAACTCCACCGCCGTGCCGCTGACGGAGCTGAGGATCAGACCGATGGGGACGTTCAGCTCGTGGTGCAGCTCGCGGCCGAAGTAATAGGCCACGGCGGAGAAACCGCCCACCGTCTTGGGGTTGCAGGACAGCCACCATCCACGCAGGGCCGCGGTGGGTTCGTGGATGGTCTTCTTGGTCACGGTGAACAGGCGGATGTTGGGGTAATGGGCAGCGGGGATTTCCTGGCTGGCTTTGGCGGACCAGCGGACCTCCCAGAGCATGTTGGCCTGCCCCGAGCACAGCCAGACCTCCCCCACCATCACGTTGTCCAGGGTGATCGTATTCCGCCCGGTGATGGTCATCACGTGCGGCCCGCCGGCCTGCATCGCGGGCAGGCGGACCCGCCACGTGCGGTCGGGGCCGGCCTGGGTGGTTTGGCTCACCCCCGCGATCGTCACGGTGACCTGCTCGCCCGGGTCGGCCCAGCCCCAGACGGGCACCTCCGCGTTCCGCTGGAGGACCATGTTGTCGCCGATGACGTCGGGCAGCTCCACGTCGCCCGCCGCCGCCACGGCCAGCACGGCTATCACCAGCCCCGCGGCGACCCTCACCTTCCTCATGACGGGCTTTCCTTTCACTACGGACCGACCCGACGACGCGGACGCCTCAGGCGCCACAGACGGCCTGGAGCCAGGCGTCGGCGATCAGGCCGTGGCCGGCGGGCGTGGGATGCACGCCGTCGCCCACCCAGTAGGCCGCCGGGGCCTTGCGCCCGGCCGCGGCGAACAGGCCGTCCAACGGAATGTACACCGAGGCGCATTCTGCGCCAATCTGGCGAATGGCCTGGAGGCGACCGTCCAGGTCCTCGCGCCAGGCCGCGCGGTCCTCGGGAAAGTGCAGCAGAAATGGCTCGCAGATGACCAGCCGCGCGCCCAGCTCGTCCCGGATTCGCGTGCAGATCCGCCGGTAGGCGGCCCGGAAGTCCTCCAGGGGGCTGGGCAGGTTGCGGCTGTACTGATGCCACGTGTCGTTGATGCCGACCAGGATGCTGACCACCGTGGGCTTCAGGTCGATCACGTCGTCCTGGAGGCGCTTCTCCAAGTCGTACACGCGATTGCTGCTGAAGCCGCGGTTGGTGAACGTGAGCGTAAGCTCGGGGCACCTGGCGAGCAGGACCGACGCGACCACAGCGACGTAGCCGACCCCCAGGTGGTCATTGTGGTTGTGCTTCTCGCGCCGGCCGGCGTCGGTGATGCTGTCGCCGAAGAACAGGACGTGATCGCCTTGCCTCAAGAGCACCGCTGGCCCTCTCTCTCAAACACCCGCGGCCGGGGGCACGATCCAGCCGGATCGTCCGCCCGGCCCCGGTATTGACATTATGCGGGCTCGCCACCGCTGCGGCAAGAAGCGTTTCGCTCGCGCGCCTCGGTAGACACTGTCCCCAGCATGTCCCCTGGATCACTGGAACGAGGCTACCTCACCACGAAGGTCGCCTTCTCCATCTGCACGGGGAAGGGTCCGGCGTCGTACTCGGCCTGGGCGGTCATGCTGCCTTTGAGATTTGAGGGCACGCGCCATGCGTGCGAGCAGGTGCCGCCTCAGCCATACTGAAGATCGGCCTGATAGATGAGCTTGCCACGGGCATCGAAGACCTTCACCCGCGGCGGCTGCGGTTGGCTCATCCGGCCCTGCTCATCAGCCACGAACAGGGTGGACACCGCCAGCCCCGAGGCCGCCTTGCTCTCAAAGGAAAAGACCACGGTGTCCCCGCGCTGCTCGGCCTTCACCTTTCCCCGCAGCGGGGTGAGCGCCGGCAGTTCCACTGCCTTTCCGGCCTCGGCCTTGACCAGGGGCTTGGCATCGCCCGTGCACGTCACCTCGCCCGCGCGGCGCCCGTCGCGGAGGGCGACCTCCGCGCACACGCCCAGGGCGTAGCTGTCCGCGGGGATGCTCATCGGCTCCTTGCCGCCCGACAACTCCAGAACGTAGGTGCGGCCCACGAGCATCGCCCGCCACTCGGCCGCGGCCGCACGCAGTTCGGCCATGGGCACTTCCAGCTTGGCGGCGCTGATGGAGGTCTGGTCGTCTGAAATGGTGAAGGTGTACCACGCACCGTCCACGCACAGCGGCTGGCCATAGTAGCCCCAGGAGAGCTCCTTGCCGTCCCCAGACAGGACGGCGACCTTATCGGCGTTTTGACTCATCACAGCCTGGCCCGGGTCGCCGCCAACCACCGGCAGCTTCAGGCCGTCGCGGAGGCTCAGGTTGCCGCTGCCGTCCACGACGCGCACCGTGTAGGACTTCTGGCCGAATTGGCATGGCCCCTCGGCCGCGGTGACGAAGCCGGCCCCCACGGTGTATCCCTGTCCCCCTTCTTGACCGCGGTTGAGGCAGTAGCCTTGGACGGCCACCGGCAGCGTCCTGCCGCTGTGCTGCACCGTCATCGTGGTCGGCCCGAAGCGCCCCACGTTGCCCCCGGTCCATCGAACCTTGGCGACCTGCGTGTCATTGAACGCGCCCGTGCCGGCGAAGTCGAACCGCACCAAGTCGGGCTGGGTGAGAGAGTCATTGGAATAGTCCACGGCCACCTTGACGGTCTGGCCAGGGCCGACGGGGAAGCTGGCGACCACGGCCTTGCGGCTCGTCAGGCCGCTGGCGCCCCGCGCTGAGCCGCAGGGAGCCGTCCCCGACACGCCCCCTAGCTGGTCCTCCAGGCCCTTCGCCACCGGCTTCAACTCCCCACCGCCGGCCAAGGGGACCACGGTGCCCAAGACCGCCACCAGCGCAACAGCCGCAATCACGTGTCTCATGCCTTTATCCTCTACATGGATCTGACCGGGGCATCAAGGGTCATTCGTCGGGCTGAACCAACTCTTGATGATATCAACAACTCTAGAAATAGGCTCGGCCCTTAGTATTCTTCTACCTGGTAGCCACACGCTCTGCACCCCAAACAGTCGGTACTTGAGCCGCGATTGCTGGGTTCGTTCGATTGATAGTATCGGCCCCCCACTCATCCCAGCAATGTCGTCGAGCTTCTCTGCGCGGCTCTTCCAGACGTACAACACCTTCCCATAGAAAGCTTTAGGATCACCCCAGAATCCATCTCCCTCCCGGCAATCCTCAGGGTCAATTCGCTCAACAGGAGCACAGACTAGACGCGCTCGATCAACCACGAGAACGCCCTTGTCAGATCTGGCAATCTCTTCGACCTCACACCATTGCGAAGGAATCCCAACAAGATAATACCCATCGGGCTTTGCCTTCTCGTGCGCGTGCCAAATCTCCGGGGTCAGCGGCTTGATGCTAGAATTTGCGAGCAATGGGGTTGCATACCCTGGGCGTAGGAAGACTGCTCCAAAGTCAACCGCTTTGTCTCTGTATATCGCGAGATCCCCCAGGGGCACAGGCACGTTGGAGGCGGACGGGTGTGGGAAATCGTCATTGAAGGAGGCCGCGTGCAACTTGACTCGCGGATGGGCCAAGAGTTCCTGGATACGGTCGATGACATGCCCGGCCGTAACCCAGAAGACAAGATCGCCCAGTTGAAGCAAGAAACCGGTAAGCCAGTCGTACGCAGGCTTCCCATCAACCGTGAACCCCACCCCCAGACCCAACACATGATCCGCAAAGCAATGCGATAGCTGGACTGCGACCCGCTGGTCCTTCCACCAATCATCGGGCCATGAGGCCATCTCATTTGCGTTCTTAGGATCAGGGCCATTCATCACTTTGCTCCGCACAACCTGGGGTGCAGCAGCGACTCGTACAACCCCTCCGATCAGCCATCCCCGCAACGACGCGTCGCCTTCGGTGTCGAGTCTCTGTGAAGCATCTCCTCACCCACTCGGCGCCGGGCGCTCTCATCACTGCAGCCTGCGTCAGCGCCCCAATGGCCTGTCCCGAGACCCGGCACTGCGGTGCTTCAAAAAGCGGGCGAAGGGATTCGAACCCTCGACGTCCAGCTTGGGAAGCTGGCGATGGCGGCGATGCGGCACTCGTCGCTGGAACTGACGATGAACATCTACACCGACCTGGTGCTGCTGGACGTGGGCGCTGCGGTTGATGCACTACCCGCGTTCGGCACGGCAGACCTGCCCGCGGTGGCGCTAGGCAACGACTGAACTTCTACATGTGCTTGCTGGCAACTGCTTAGCCAGCACCCAAAACCGCTAGCCGGCGGGGTTGGGGGGCCGATCCCATCCCGATGACGTGGTACTCCACACACGGCGCCGGATTGCGAGGCATAGTTCGTCCAGGTGTTTCCTAAACTTACCTGGAATCTCTGCCTGTTCTAGTAATAGTTGGTTTCTCTCGTTGTTGAATTCCTTGCCCTGAAGTCCCGCAAGCTTCTGCAGGTCGGTGCGTATCTGAAGGGGGCCAAACAGTGCATCCAACATGTTCTTCGCGATCGTGTACACATCCGGCGAATAGAACGGGCGATTATCATGAACCGTGTCGCGCAGACGGTTGTACGAGGCTTCAAGGGCTTGTTCGAGATCCTGGGATGAAACCTGTGGGGCAACCAACTTAGGGCCACAGACGCTATTGAGGGCTACCGCATACTTCAAAGCAGCCGTCCAGAGTTCCTTGTAGACCTCGAACTCCTTCTCAAATTGGAGTCGATGGACAAGCAATTCCTTCGTGTCTCTCGTTCGCAGGTCAGCAAGAATCGTTTCCATGCTCGTCTGGTATTTCGCCCGATCCTTCTCCAGAATGCGTCCCGCCCATACCTTGCCAAACCATGCCGCCAGTCCTATGACAATCGGCGTTGCCACCAGGCCGGAAAGAAAGCTTAGGAGCCATTGCATGGTGATAGTAGAGCATGAATCCTCTTGGTCAACAAGGGAAGTCGTGGTGCGCGAAGTACGCATTGAACCCTTCCACGAGTCTTTGCATATGAGCTCGGGCGCTTGCACGAATCCTTGCCAGGGGGGCAGGCCCACGCCCCGGTTGGCGATGTGGATGACGCAGCGGACCTTGGTCGTTGCGACTGGTGGCGGGCATTCGACCGCGTCACCTGCCCCGACGTTTGAACCTGGGCTTTGCCCAACCCCGCGTACTGTGCTTTCGACGGCTGCGCCAGAAATCGTCCTTCTGCTGCTGGGGCGTGGCAGGTTTGTGCGCGGCACGGACAGCCTGGCCGGTTCGTGCCGAAACCTGCCTGGGGTGCAGTCCGCCCTCCGCAATCACCGGCGCTGCCGTCTTGATCGAGTGGTGCAGCACGGGAATGGCCTTGCCTAGCAATCGCTCGATCTCGCGCAGAT
>JALHTV010000063.1 GCA_022866005.1 Phycisphaerae bacterium | reverse complement strand
GGACGATGGTGCCCCGGTCGATAAGCCCCCCCCGGATGAGGTTGTACAGGGCCGGGGCGATCTTGCGGGCGGTCAGGTCGCCCGTGGCGCCGAAGATGACGAACAGGCTGCGGGGCGGCCGGGCCGGTGAGGCCTCTGACAGCCAGTGGCCTTGTGCCGCCATCGTCGCTTCCTTTCAGTGCGGCCAAGCACAGCCGGGTCAGTTGCCCAACGACTGGATGGGCGCGGGGATCGCGCAATCACGTTCGGCCGTCAGGTCGCGGGCTTGCGGCTCATGATACCGTTACCTGGCCCGCCCGGCCAGCACCCCCGGGTGAGGGAAAGGCCCCGCCCAGACGAGTCGCCCCGGCACAAGGCTGTCTGAAGGAGCTGCCCCGGCACCCTAGAGGCGCACCTGGCCAGGGGACTGCCTGGCCTCTGCGGGGCGGGATTGCCTGCGATAGGTCCTCGGTGAGACGCCTGTCTCGCGCTTGAAGGCGACGCTGAACGAGGAGTAGTTGCCGAAGCCGCACTGGGCCGCGACCTCGCTCACGGAGCAGGTCGTCTCGGCCAGCAGCTTCTCGGCCCGGTCCATTCGAACCCGGGTGATCTCCGTGTAGGGTGGGCGGTGCAGCGCCCGGCGGAACACGAACTCGAACCGCGTGCGGTGGATCGGCAACTGCCCCACCACGTCGGCCACGGTGATCGGGTCGCAGGCGTGCTGGGCAATGTACCGCAGGGCCTTGCGGACGAGCACGTCCCCGGTGACGGTGACGTCGGTGGACTGTCGAGTGATGATCGGTCCGGGGGCCACCAGCACCGAGGCACTGGGTCGCTTGGCGCCCTCCATCAGCCGGTACAGCAGCGCCGCGGCCTGGTACCCGATCTCGGAGTAGTCCTCGCAGATGCTCGATAGCGACGGCCGGGTGAACTTGCACACCCATTCGTCGTTCCCCTTGCCCAGGACCGCGACGTCTTCGGGGACGTTCAGGCCCAGATCGCGGCACGCGACCAGCAGACGAGCGGCACGCAGGTCCTCTGTGGCCAGCACCGCCACGGGTTTGGGCATCGAGCGAAGCCAATCCAGCAATTCCTGATGGTTGCGTTGGGCGTCTTTCTTCCACTCCGACTCCCGCTGCTGGTACAGGACCGAGCAGGTATGGCCTTCTTTCTGAAGTCGGGCGGTGAAGGAGTGCTCCACAATGCGCTTCATGTCGACATCCGGCGTCAGGCTGCCGTAGAAGGCGTGGTTCTCGTATCCCCGGTGGAGAAAATACTCCGCCGCGATCACGCCCGTGGTCGTGTAGTCGCGCCGGACGGCCGGGACGAACACACCGGGATCCAGGTTGCTGATGTTCACGGCCGCCACCCCGGCAGCCACGATCCTCTCGCCAGTCTCCTGCTTGCGCAGAAACCCCAGCACCCCATCCCCGCCCCAGGCTCCCAGGTCCGTCACGGTGTGCCCAAAGATGCCCGTCAGCGAGTCGTACTCCCAAGGCCCATGCTGGTTGGCGAACCGCTCAATCCCTGTGAAGCAAAGACGTTCAAAATGATCGTACGGGTTGATGAACAGGGCAATTCGTCGCTTCTTGGCCATGGGGCTGCCTCACCGTGGCACCTGGGACCAGTCCTTTTCGCGGTTCCGCCGGCTGCCAACACCTTCCCCCCGATACCGCGCCCCAGACGCACATATATTTCATCCTAAACAGGGGCATTATGCAAGTGCCATTTTTTGCTGACATGCGGGTCCGGTGTGCCTAGATATCTATAAGCAACGTAACGTCAGGCGGTTACGCTCGCAAGGCCCGGCGCAGATTCCCTGACGAGTCCGCGGCCTCTGGGGGCAAGGTGAAACATGCTTCCGGGGGAAGACATAGATGACACGCCCGACCTCGTGCCCCAAGTTATTGCCCCGCCTCGACAGCGGCCGGCGGCACAACCCGCGCTAGACCCGCGGCCGGATGCGGTAGCTTTCGCCCCGGGATACCTGGAACTCCACCACCTTCGGCTCGACCTCCCTGCAATCCACCGGCTGGCCCGTGGCTGTCTCGACAGCGATGGGCTCGGGCGCGCGGAGGCGACAGAGGTCCTCGCGAGAAGCCCGGAGCGCAGCGCTGCTCAGGCGCCCGGACTGCCAGGAGATGTCCACCTCGTAGCCGCCGCGGGCCCGCAGGCCCGTCACGCGTCCGCCGGGCCAGGCCTTCGGCAGCGCCGGCAACAGGTGGACCTGGCTGGCGTGACTCTGGAGGAGCATCTCGGCGATCCCGGCCGTGCCGCCGAAGTTTCCGTCAATCTGGAACGGCGGGTGGTTGTCCAGCAGATTGGGCAGCGTGCTGTGGGCCAGGAGCGCCTGCACGTTCGCCCCGGCCTGCTCGCCGTCCAGCAGCCGCGCCCAGAAGTTGACGATCCACGCCCGGCTCCAGCCGGTGTGTCCGCCGCCGTGGGCTAACCGGCGCTCGAGCGTCACCCGCGCCGCAGCCGCGAGTTCCGGCGTACGGTGCGGTGAGATCGCCCAGCCGGGGTGCAGCGCCCACAGGTGCGAGATGTGGCGGTGACCCGGCTCGGCCTCGTCGTAGTCTTGGGCCCATTCCTGGAGCTGACCGCCCTTGCCGATCGCCGGCGGCGGGAGGCGGCGCCGGGCGGTCTGGGCGGCCGCGCGGAAATCCTCGTCAACACCGAGGACCTCCGCGGCCTGGGCGGTCCAGTCGAGCAGCGCATCGGCGATCTGGGCGTCCATGGCCGGTCCGGCGCACAGGCGGCCCTTGCGCCCGTCGGGCAGCAGGTAGGTATTCTCCGGCGACAGCGACGGGCAAGTGACCAGACGGCCTTGGGGGTCGTCTATCAGGAAGTCGAGCAGGAATTCGCAGGCCTCTTTCATCGCGGGGTAGGCACCGGCGAGGAACTTGTGATCGCCGCTGAAGGCGTAGTGCTCCCACAGGTGCGTGCACAGCCAGGCTGCCCCCATCGGCCAGTAGGTCGAGGCCAGGCTCAGCCCCTGCGGCGCCGTGTCGGCCCAGCGGTCGGTGTTGTGGTGGGCGCAGAAGCCCCCCGCCCCGTACATTTCCTTGGCCGTCCGCCGCCCGTTGGGGCGCATCCGCTCGATGAGGTCCAGCAGCGGCCCGTGCAGCTCGGTGAGGTTGCACACCTCGGCCGGCCAGTAGTTCATCTGGAGGTTGATGTTGATGG
>JALHTV010000062.1 GCA_022866005.1 Phycisphaerae bacterium | reverse complement strand
TGCAGTCTGATCCGCACGACGGCCGCCTCGACCTTGGGCGGCGTGGTGGACGTGCAGAGCCTGTCGGACTACAGGCCGCGGGAGGGCGACAAGCTCACAGTCATCTCCTCCTCCGACCCCAACGGTGTGCATTTCACAGGAAACTTCAGCCAGTTTACCAGCAACATCACACGCGGCCTGCCGGGCTCATCCGCCTTCGGCGGGGCCGCTAACGGGTCCAACTACGAGCTGGTCTTCCTGGGCTACACCTCCGGTGACGCCAACGGCGACCACACGGTGGACGGTAGTGACCTGGCCTTGATGGGCAGCAACTGGATGTGGACCTTGCCCGGTGGCGCGCCGCTGGCCATCCCTGAACCGGCAAGTGCGGCCCTGCTCGCCCTCGGTGCGGTGGGCCTCGTGCGGCGCCGCAGGTAGCCGCACACGTCAAGATCATCGATGCATTCGCCGCTCGGAGGATACTCCGAGCGGCGTTCGTTTCATCCCGCCCCGCGCCCCGGTTACGAAAACTGCGCAGGGTGAGAACCTTTCTGCTCCCTTTGCGTCTGAAAGATTGTACCCTGCCTGACAACAAGCACCTGCGCCTCGGGTGAGCCATGGGTGGAAAGGCCAAGCTTGCGGCGGTCGCCCTGGCCGCAGCCGCGTGTGCGGCCGTCTAGGCCGCCCAGTCGCCACCGCCGCACGGGGACGATCGCCAGGCGATCCTCCAAGCCCTGCTCCAACGCGACCGCTCGCTGGCCAACGTCCACTTTCAGGTACCCGTCGGCCTGTACCGCCAATACCTCCAGGACGAGCACGCCAGCTCCTTGCCGCCCCTGCCGTTCCTGGCCACCAGCGCCCTCTACCCCCTGGAGGTCGGCAAGCGCGACGTGACGCTCCGGGCGGAGCTGGAGCTGCGCATGCTGGACGCCGCCTGCCCGGCCATCGGCGTGCTGGCCGCCCTGGATCAAGGCTGGCAGGAACTCACGATCAACGGCAAGGAGGCGTACCTGCCGGCCGTCGACGGATTCCTCAGGTTCCTGCCCCCCGGAGAGGGTGTCTACGTGATTGCCGCCAAGGTCCCCCTCGGCCGGCCCGGGCGCCGTGGCAAGACGGTCCAGCTTGCGGTCTTGGAGACCGCCCGGACGACCGTGGCCTTCGACTCCCCCACCGCCTGGGAGGTCCTGATCGATCCAGGCGAGCGGCAACTGCCCTCCTCGGCCGGCAGCAGCACGCACGGCCGGCTCGCCCTGCCCCGGCTGGACACGCCCACGGTGCACGTGATGGTGAACTACTACGCCCCGCCCCAGGGCCGCTACGGTCCGGGCGGGCGTGCGGCCAGGGCGTTCAGCGGGACGCTGAGGCTAGGGGAGGAGTGCACTCAGATGGCCGTCGAGCAGGCCCAGCCGACCGCCCCCAGCCCCGAGCAACAGGCCCAGGCCCTCCAGCAGGTGGCCGACGTCCGCGCCGAGGCCGAGGGCCGCGCCACCGGCGCCACGCCGATCAAGGTCCACCTGCCCATCGAGGGCAAGCTGTTCAAGCTGGAGAAGATCCTCGCGACCCCGGGCGATGAGCTGTACTTCGACGTGGAGTACGCCAACTGGCCCAAGGGACCGTAGGCCCAATGAGATGTACCCCGCGTGCTGGGCGCGTGCCGCTAGGCATGGCCCGGTCTGCGGGAGACCCTTGACGATTGGGCAACAGGCAGTGGGCCTCGCACCGACTGCCTGTTGCCTAGTGCCTATTGCCTGATGCCCGCTGCTAGACAATGTCGTACGGGTCGCGGTCCTGCGCGGAGCGCACGACCTTGAGTTTCGGGGCGATCAGCGCCAGTTGCTCAGCCAGGCGGCTCAGGGCGATGCGTTCCGTGTTGGAGTGTCCCAGGCACAGGACGGCCACACCGGCTGCGGCGGCGGTGAGGGCGTCGTGGTGGGGCATCTCCCCGGTGACGAACAGCCCCGCCCCCGCGGCGATGGCCTGGCGGTAGACCCCGCGTCCGGCGCCCACGCCGCAGGCCGCCAGACCGATGCGACCCTGCCGCACGTGCCCGCTTGGCCGGGCCAGCAGCGCCCGCCGCACGCCGACGGCCCGCTTCACGCGCACGACCAGCGCCTCCAGCGTCGCCGGCCGCGCGAGCCGCCCCACGCGGCCCAACCCGCAGCCGGCGGGCAAGCCGGCCAGCGGATAGACGTCGATGGCGGGCATCTCGTAGCTGTGGGCCGAGCGGATGGCGTCGCACACGGCCGGGGCACTGGTCAGCGGCGCGATCATCTCCAGGCGCAGCTCCTCGACGGCCTCATCGCGTCCGGCCCGACCGACCGTCGGGTGCGTGGACGCGCCGCCGCAGAAGGAGCCAATCCCGTGCGAGAAGAACGCGCAGCGGTTGTAGCCGCCGATCCGCCCCGCCCCGGCCTCAAAGGCCGCCTCGCTCACGCCCGCCAGGTCCGCCGGGGGCACGAAGACGACGATCTTGCACTCCCCCCGCCCGGTCGCGGGCACCAGCGCCCGGCGGTCAGCCAGGCCCATCGCGTCGGCCAGCACGTCGTCGGCACCGCCGGCGGCGGCGTCCCAGGCCGTGTGCATCGAGTACACCGCCAACCCGCACCGGGCGGCCTCGTACACCACCGGCGCCGCCTCGGCCGTGACGCGGGCGATGGGCTTAAAGATCACCGGATGGTAGGCCATCACCATCGCTGCTTTGACCTTGGCGGCCTCAGCCAGCACCGCCTCGGTGAGGTCGATGCACAGCAGGAGCTTGCGGACCTCGCAGGAGCCATCGCCCACCAGCAACCCCACGTTGTCCCATTCCGCCGCCAACGCCGGGGGGGCCAAACGCTCCAAGGCTGACACGACTTCGCTGACCTTCATGACGTGCTCCTAACGACAGGCATTAGGCAATAGGCATCAGGCAACAGGGACCAGGGACTGGGGACCAATCACCTGGCATTTGTCATTTGGCATTTAGCATTGAGCATTCTCCCGCGGGCATTCGCGGTCGAGCAGCTCCGCGTACGCCTCCATCAGCCGGCGCGTGACCGCCCCGGGGCGATCCTCGCCGACGGAGTGGCGCTCCACGCGGACCACCGGACGGATGCCGCTGACGGCCGAGGTCAGGAAGAGTTCCTCGGCCGCGAGCAGATCGCGGACGGTCAGCGGCCGGGTGTCGTCGCATTCGATCCCGCCCGCGGCGCACAGCTCCAGCACGGCCCCCCGGACGATCCCCGGCAGCACGGGCGTATCCAGCGGCGGCGTGAGCACCCGCCCGCCCACCACGAGAAACACGTTGCAGAAGCACCCCTCGGCCAGCAGGTTGTCGGAGGTGAACCACAGCGCCTCCTCGGCGCCCTTGGCCGCCGCGTCTCTGCGGGCGAGCAGCCTCGGCAGGTAGCAGCCGGTCTTGTACCCGGCGAGCGCATCGTCGCGTCCCTGCTTGTACGAGCTGACCACCACGTTGATCCCGCGCTGGTACCACTCCTGGGGTTGGGGCGGCAGCGGGTCGGCGGTGATCAGCGTGGTGCACGGCCCGGCGCCGTCAGCGGGCCCGGGCGTCAGCGTGATCCGCGCTCGGCCCTCGGCCAGGCCGTTGGCGCGCAGCAGTTCGGCCGTCGCGGCGGTGAGCGAGTCGGGCGTGGCGTCGGTCCGCAGGGCAAAGTGCTCAGCCGTCTCCAGCAGGCGCGCGAGGTGCCGGTCCAGGCGGAACACCTGACCGCGGTGCACCCGCATGGTCGTGAACACCGACGCCCCGTGCACCAGCCCGGCGTCGCCGACGCCGACGGTGGCCTGCGAGGCCGGCACGAGCCGCCCGTCGAGATGCACCTTCAAGTCGCTCACGGCGGGTGAGTCTAATACCGCCCGCGGGCGATGGCAATTCTGGGCCTGGCGCGGTTAACGACGCGCCCTGTCATCACCTCGAGTCTGGGGGCCTAGTAGCGCATCCGGGCGATCGCAATCCTGGGCCGGGCACGATTGATAAAAAAGTACCGCAGGGCGTCGATGAGGTGGTCGGGGCCGTCCTTGACGGGCAGGTCGGCGTTGCCGCGGGCGCCGGGCGGCGGATAATGGTAGCTCTGGAACGCCTCAGCCAGGTGCGTGCACCGCGGGTGGATGGTCAGGCTGGGATCCCCCGCCGCCGGCGCCAACGCCGCCCGAATCAGCTCCAACCCCTCGGCGATCGCGCTGGGCCGGCAGGTGCAGGGGATGCCCGCGGCGGCGAGCATTTCGGTGCAGGCGGCGCCGCTGGTGGGCTCGCGGGCCCGCCCGGCCGGGTCGACGTACGTAGCCACCGCCGGGCCCAGGTCGCGCCGGCGGATCTCCTCGGCGTGGCGGCTCAGGGGCAGGCGGCTGCGGACGTACTCGTCCAGCACGATGACGTTGCCGGCCGGGCTGAGCTGGACCCACAGGCACACCAGCGGGCTGCGGTAACCGAAGTCGATCGCCCGATACAGCGGCCAGGCCGGCTGGTAGACGCACTCGGCCACGTGGCGGGCGCGGTCGAACTCGTCGAACACCATGTACTGTCGCGCGGCCCCGCGGCAGAGCATCTCGGCCTCCCAGGCGGCGCGGCTGGAGCGGGCCTTGATGGCCACCGCGTCGTCGATGCGGAAAAACCCCATCGCCTGCCGCGCCACGCCGCGACAATCATCGGCGAGCAGGCAGCCCTCGCACGGCCGCTGCGGCGGGCAGCGCTCGATGACCTCCCACAGGCACCACTGGATCAGCCGATAGCCGCTGCCGCCCTGCACACCTCGCCGCGCCGAGGTCACCAGTTGTTGCATCAGCCCGCCCGGCCGATGCAGCGTGCTGAGCACCTCGATGGAGCCCCTGGCGGCAGACGACGACCGCGTGGCAAACTGCACCGCCCGCCAGACCTCCGCGTCGAACAGGTCCACCTCGTCGCAGCGGATCTTCTGGACGTGCTGACCGCGGACGGCGCGCTGGCTCTGGGCGAGCACGCGGATCTCGCTGCCGCCGACGATCCGCGCCAGGCGGCGCGTGAACGGCCCGGCCAGGAGCTCGGGGTAGGCAGCCAGCATCTCGCGGATGTATTCGGCCAGGCGGTCGGACTGATCGAAGCTGCCGCCCAGGACGCGGATCTTAACCGGGCGGCGGAAGACGGCGTCCAGAATGGTCGCCGCAGCAGCGAGCATCGTCTTGCCGCCGCCGCGATTGGCCCAGACCAACAGGTCGTCCTGGTCGAAGAAGCTGGCCGCCAGGTAGTCCAGCGGGCAATCGTGGTGCGAACAGAGGCTGGAATCGGCCAGGGTGAGAGACAACTTGTTCCGCACCATCGCCGCGAGCTCCTCTCGGCTGGCGGGCCGATGGGAGGTCCACTCGTTGATCGTCGTCATGGTCGAGGCTCTCCTGTCGGTCGGTTGTCTGGAGGGTTTCCCTCGCCCGGGGGAGGTGCGCCGACGGGCTCGGTGAGATTCCCGCGGCGGCGGCAGGGCGTGCGGGCGATTGCGGAGGGGCCGGGTCGCGTCAATGTGGATGTAGTAGACGGGTTTGCCCGGGCCGGCGACGTACCAGCTCGCCATCCCGGATAGCTCGAAGAACGGATGCACCCGCCCCATCACCGCCAGCGCCTCCACCACCGCCGCCGGGCTGGTCTTCAGAGCATGCCGCACCAGCCGCACCGCCAGGCCCAGCGAGCGGTACGTGGGGTCCACGATCACCCGCGAGATGCACTCCACCTCGTCATTCAGCCGCGCGATCGCGGCGCGGGCGTCGCCGGTGCTGTACCGCCCGGCCGTCGCGACCTCGCGCCCACCGACGCCGATCAGCGGCGGGGAGATCACCAGCACCCCGGCAATCCCCGGCGCCGCCGCGGCGGACCAATCGCGCCGACGGCCCCGCGGACGGCGGATGACGTAGACCCGCTTGTGCGCCGCCGGCGGCCCCGTAAGGTAGTGAAAGCTCGCCAGCGCGTGGTAATCGTGGATCGAACCCAGCCGCACCGGCCAGCGGTGGACCCGCGCCTGGCTCGCCGCGCCCCGCCGGCGCCACGTAGGCCGAACGCTCCAGACGGGCCGGCCCAGGGGCTTGACGATCACCTGGTCCGGACGCAGGTGCTCCATCAACTCCGCCCGCGCGGTGGCGACCACCACCGAGAGGCGCTGCTCGGTGACCCACCGGCGGAGCCGGTCGCACAGGGCGGCCGCGGTGTCGTCGTCGAGATTCGAGGCGAACTCATCCGCCACGACCACGCAGGGCCGCCGCCGCGTCTGCGCCCGCCAAAACGCCCTCGCCAAGGCCAGGCGGTACAACTGCCCCGCCGACAGGCGCCGGGCCGGCGTCACCAGCACGGCTGCCTCCGCCAGCCCGCAGCGGGACAGCACGTCCAGCCACGGGCCCTGCGACTGCCCCTGCACCATGTCAATGGGCGCCAGCTCGCCGCGCGCCAGGTCGCCGGTCTTCATCGCCTCGGCCCCAGGCAGGGCGGCCAGGACCTTTCGCAGCAGGACGCTCTTGCCGCTGCCCGAGGGACCGATCACGGCCACGATCTGACCCGGACCGACGGTCAGGTCGAAGTCCTCATACAGCGTCTCCCACACCCCGCCGCTCAGGCCGAACATCCCGGCCAGTCTTCGCGCGGCGGCCCGGCGCGGCGCGGGCCGGCGGATTCTGGCGCGGACTCGAACCGTCCAGGGGCCGGAGCAGGTTGCCTTGGACACCGAGGGACTCCCACCGTCTCTAGGCGGAGTCGGCGCTGCGGTGGCCGGGCGACAAGGCCGTCCGCGAGATGCGGCCGATGGTCTCGACCTGCGCGGCGATGCGGTCAAGGTTCCGACGGACCTGATGGAGCGTGAGCTTCAATTCACGGCAGAGCTCGCCGTAGGTGGCGCCTTGGCAGTAGCGCATCCGCGCCAAGGCGGCATCGTGTGGCGAGAGCAACGACAGCGCCCGGGCGGCTTCCAGGAACGAGCGACTGGTGAGCCTGCGGGTCAGCCGCCGGACCCGTGACTGGACGGTGCGCGGCGGCGTCCCCATCATCCTCGCCACCGAAGCAGCCGATTGCCCCCGCTCCAGCACAGCCTCGATCAGCTCCCTATCCCCCTGCCTAAGCAACTCCGCGCGCCCCAAGACCCGCTCGTCAAGGACGGGTCTGTCCTTCGCGAGACATGTGCCTTCTTTCAGTGGAAGTGTCATGGCTAACCTCCCTTAACTAAATAGGTTATCGCCACCGTACCCCTGGGGGGCTTTCTGCGGCCCCCCAACCGATTTGCCGTATGCCGCGTTGCTGTGCAACTCCAAGGTATACTATCTAGTAAACAGCGATTGTCAAGTAGATTTCCAGTGAAATTTTTTAACTGGTGAACTTTCTCGTTGTTTTTGCCGATTACAAGACCCTAGAATCCTCAGGGTCCGGCCGCGTCGCCTCGTGCGAGGAGACAAGGACCATGAGTTTAGGTGAGATCATCCGTCACCGGCGGGAGCAGTTGGGGTTGACGCAGGAGCGCCTGGCCTCCGCCGCAGGCATCAGCAAGCCGTACCTGTCTCACATCGAGACGGGCAAGGCCAAGAACCCCCCCGCCGACAGGATCCTGCGAGCCATGGAGAAGGCGATGGGGCTGGAGCGCGGCACGCTGACGCGCATCGCGCACTTGGCCCGCACGCCTTCGGACGTCCGCGCGGAGCGCGAGCTGCTAGAGGCTGAGGTCACGCGCCTTCGCGGCGTGCTGCGGGAGCTGATGCGCGGGCACGGCAGGCGCGGGCGGGGGCTGAACCTCGCCAAGCTGATCCCCTCCCCCAAGGCCGCGGGTAACACGGTGGCGATCTCGGCCGGGCGCATCGTGCCGGTCATCAATCGCGTCTCGGCCGGATACCCCGAGCACTTCACGGACCTGGACTATCCCCCCAGCGTGGCCGACGAGTACATCCGCTGCGTGGACGTGCACGACAGCCAGGCCTTCGCGGCGCGGGTGGTGGGCGACTCGATGGAACCGGTCTACCACGAGGGCGACGTGGTGGTCTTCTCCCCCAACACCCCGGCCCGCAACGGCGACGATTGCTTCGTGCGCTTTGCCGATGAGGGCGGCACGACCTTCAAGCGGTTCTACCGTGACGACGACGCGACCATCCGCCTCCAGCCGCTGAACAACAAGTACCCCGCCGAGGTGTATGACCGCCAGAAGATCGACGGTCTGTGGCCGGCGGTACTGCGGATCGAGCGGGTCCGCCGTCCCCCATCGCACTCGCCCTAGCCCACCGGCCGCGCGACCTGCACCACGCTACTGCACGGTCGCGACGGAGTTAAGCGTGCCGAACGAGTTCAGTGCCCAGGCACCGTTGTCGGGGTCCACACGCCACTGCCCGTCGACGACGAACTTGTATTCGTAGGTGCCCGGTTTGAGCTTCACGACCGCGGCGAAGCTGCCATCCTTCTGCTTGGCCATCGCCATGGGCTTCCACTTGTTAAAGTCCCCCAGCAGCTGCACCTTCTTCACGCCGCCGCCTGGACTGATCGAGAAGCGACATGTTCCCTTTTTGCTGCCTGCTTCGATCATGGCTTGATCCTCTCAAGTGGGCTGCGTCCGTCCAGCCGCACGCGAGCCGCATTCTACGGTAGGTTATATCCCCCGCCCGGCCGGGTGGCAAGGGCCAGGAAAACATCACTGCTGCCCTCTTTCCCACAGGGCCCCCACCGCCCCGGGGCGCCCGGTGCGGCCCGTTTTGGGTCGTTCGGTGACCCCTTGAGGTCCAAGGGCTTACCGCGAGGCCGCTACCCCCGGCGGGGTCAGACCTTGGTGCTCATCAGGGTCAGCTTGCCGGCCCGGACGCCGCGGGTGGCGATGATGCGGTCGGCCACATGGCGGAGCTGGCCGGCCCGGCCGCGCAGCAGGACGACCTCCAGGCACAGGTGGCGGTCCAAGTGGACGTGCTGGCTGCACAGGACGGTGCGGAAGCGGTGGTGCTGCATGTCGGCCAGGACCTGGGCCAGACCGTGGGCCGCGTGGTCGTAGATCACGCTCAGAACGGCCACCACCGGCGCCCTCGGGTCGGCCCACTCCTGCTCCACCAAGGCAGCGCGGATCAGGTCCCGCATGGCCTCGCTGCGGTTGGTGTAGCCGTGCCGGGCCATCCAGGCGTCGAATCGCTCTAGCAGCGCGCTCTCCAGAGACATCGCCGTGCGCGTCAGTCTCGCCATAGGCTCACCACCCCGGCTCGCGCCTCTGGGGCGCTGTTCCCCCGTCAGTTCACGCTGTAGATAAGCTGATCATACTGGAGGTCGATGTAGCTGTTCAGCCCGGCCAGGCGCTTGCCGTGGTCCAGGAAGTAGTCGTCCAGGTGGCTCATCTTGATCTCGGGCGCCACCTCGTAGTCGCCGCCGCCGGGTGTGGGGAATCGCCCGAAGCGGATGTCGGTCACCGACCCCTCGCCCACCTGGGCGTACATCCGCAGGTGCGGCTGCGAGCGGCTGATCCGCCCATCATGGTTGCGGACGTCCACCGTCGTGACCTGGTTGGCGTAGGACCGCGTCAGCACCAACGCCACCAGGCGCAGGCCGTCCTGGATGTCTTGGCCCGGCCACTGCTGCCCCACCTCCGGGGCCGGCGCGGCGGCCCCGCGGATGGTAATGTAATGCAGCGCCTGCACTTGGGCGCCGGTCGGCAGCAGGTCGCCGTCGCGGAAGAAGTAGGTTGCCCCCTTGGGCTGGGCGGCCGTAGGGGCAAGCTGAATGACCCACTGGGGCACGTCGGCCTCCGGCAGGCGGAAGCCTTCGCGGTCCACGTAGGCGTAGCCCCAAGCGCTGTTGCTCAGTTCGACCCTCGCGATGGGCATGCGGAAGCGGCAGTCGATCTCGACCACGGCCATGCCGGGCTGGTCGCCGCCGTGCCAGGTGACGCGGCGGACCTCAGCCACGTGGGGATTGTCGGCGGCCAGCCGGTAGATGCTCCCGGACAGGTCCTGGGCAGTGAACTTCGCGCGGGGAGGAACCATCGCCTGGGCGATGTCGCGGGCCAGACCCAGCGGCATCCACTCCGGCCGGGCGGTGAAGGCCACGCGGACTGTCGTGATCTCACCCGCCGCCCCGCCCCCTCGCCCGACGGCGTAGCGCTCCAGCCGCTTCAGGCCCACCCACGCGCCCGCCACCACGGCGGCCAGCCCCAGCAGCCACACACTGGCCCGCCGCAGCCGATGCCTGCGCCGCCGGCCGTCCCATCCAGGCCAATCAATAGATCTGCTCTTGGGCTTCCTGAACCAACCAGGCACGGTCAAGGCCTTCCTTGGCAATGAATCCGAAATCCAGTGCTACCGCTGCATCGCCATCATGATGATCCGGTCCACCAACTGCGGGAAGCTCATCCCCGCCCTCGCGGCGGCCATCGGCACCAGCGAGTGACTGGTGAACCCGGGGATCGTGTTGACCTCCAACACGACCGGCAGGCCACCGGGGGTGACGATGAAGTCCACTCGCGACAGGTCGCGGCAGCCCAGTGCCTCATGGGCCACCGTCGCGCTGGCCTGAAGCGACTTCACCACCGCCCCGGGCAGGCCGTGGTCAAAGACGTACCGCGTGCCGGCGTCGTCGGCGTACTTGGCTACGTAATCATAGAACTCCCTGGCCGGGACGACCTCCAGCACGGGCAGGGGTCTGCGGCCCAGGATGCCCACGGTGAACTCGCGCCCGGCGACGAATTCTTCCGCCAGCGCCTTTCCGTACCTGTCCAGCAGGGCCGCGAGGGCGGCGTCGCGGGATGCGGGGCTCTTGGCGATGGTGATGTCCACGCTGGAGCCGCCGTCGACGGGCTTGAGCACCACGGGCAGCCCCAGGCGGTTGAGGGCGTCGGTCCGCCCCGGGCCCTCGGCGGGGGTCAGCACCAGGCCCTTGGGCACGGTCAGACCGGCTGTGACGAATCGCTTCCGCGAGGCCACCTTGTCCATCGCCAGGGCACTGGCCTGGGGGGTGGAGCCGATGTACCGCAGGTGGCGGTCCTCGCACAGTTGCTGGACCCCCCCGTCCTCACCGAAGGTCCCGTGCAGGGCGATGAAGACCACGTCGATACCCGGACGGTCCAGGGCCGAGGTGTCGGCCGGGGAGACATCCGCCCGCGTGACGCGATGCCCCGCCGCGGCCAGGCCTTCGGCGACGGCCGAGCCGCTCATCAGCGACACCTCGCGCTCCGACGACGGTCCGCCCATCAGCACCGTCACGTCGAGCGACAGCTTCGGCTTCTGGAGGCGCAGCTCGAGGCCCTCACGGGCCAGCGTCTCGGGGTTCATGTCACCCAACCTCGATCTCCAGCTCCCAACAAACCTCGGGCTTCCCGCAAACGATCCTGCGGAGGCCGACCCGATCCCGCTCACCAGACTTCGATTTCAAGTTCGAGATAAACCTCGGACTTTTTGTAGACCTCCTCACGGACGAGGTTGATCAGCTTCAGCACGTCACTGGCCTTGGCGCCCTTGTCGGCCAGGATGAAGTTGCCGTGTTTTTCGGAGACGTAGGCCCCGCCGATCCGCCGGGCCTTCAGCCCGGCGCGGTCGATCAGCGCCCCGGCCGACAGACCGCGAGGATTCTTGAAGATGCACCCGGCGTTGCGATGGCCGAGGGGCTGGGTGTTCTTCTTGTAGATCCAGATCTGCTTGACCTGCTGGAGGATGCGGTGGGGATCGTCCTCGGTGAGGCGGAACTCGGCGCCCAGGACGAACTTGGCGGAGATGTTGGTAGACCGGTAGGCGAAGGCCAGCTCCGCGCGGTGGCGGGTGAAGACCTCGGCGTCGTCGGTCATCACCTGGACGTTTTCCACGATGTTGCCGATGTCGCCGAAGGCACCGCCGGCGTTCATCTTGACGCAGCCCCCCACCGTGCCGGGGATGCCCGTGAGGCATTCCAGCCCGCTGAGCCCCTCGCGGACGCAGCGGAGGACCAGCTTGCCCATGTCGGCCCCGGCGGCGGCCCGCAGGCCCCCATCGACCAGGGCGGTCTGGAGGAACTCCCCCTGCCCCAGGTGGACGACCGCCCCGCGGACCCCCGCGTCGTCGATCAGCAGGTTCGCCCCGCCGCCCAGGACGTACATGGGCACCTCGGCCTGGCGGCAGCGGTGGACGACCTCGGTGAGCTCCTCGACGTTCCGCGGGCGCAGGTAGTACGTCGCGGGCCCGCCGAGCCTCAACCAGGTGTGATCAGCCAGCGGCTCGTCGAGGCTAACGATCTCTTCCAAGCCAGCGAACAGTTTGGTCTGCGATTTCCCAGACATTCCCGGCGCCCATAGTCACCACGAGGTCGCCCTCCCGCAGCGTCGCTCGCAGGTGCGCGTTGATCTCCTCGAAGGTCTTCAGGTACGTGGCCGACCCGCCATTGAGGCGAATCTGCGCGACCAGGTCCTGCGAGGAGATGTGGTCCATCTCGCGGTCGCTGTCGCGCACGAAGTAGATGTCGGGCACGATCACCTCTTCGGCGGCAGCGAAGCTGCGGGCAAAGTCCTTCAGCAAGAAGCGCGTCCGGCTGTGCTGGTGCGGCTGAAACACGCACACCACCCGCCGGGGCTGATGGTACTCCCGAATGGCCTGCAGCGTCACCTGGATTTCGGTGGGATGGTGGGCGTAATCGTCCATCACGGTCACACCGCGGTCGCGGCCCTTGTAGGTCATGCGGCGGTGCGTGCCGGTGAAACTGCCCATCGCATCGGCAATCTGCTGGGGGGACAATCCCGCATGGTGCAGCAGGGCCGCCGCCGCCAGGGCGTTGTAGGCGTTGTGCCGACCGGGCAGCTTCAGCGCCACCCGGCACAGGGCCTGGCCTTCCAGCATCACGTCGAACCGATACCGCCCCAAGTCGGTCGCGAGATCCGCCGCGCGCCACGTGCAGTGCTCCTCGAGACCGAACGTCTGCACCTGGCAGGTCGCCCCGCGGAGGGCCCCCACCACGTTGCGATCCTCGCCGTTGGCCACCACCACCCCGCCGGGCTCGATCCCGCCCGCAAACGCCCGAAAGGCCTCGACGATCGCCTCCAGGTCCAGGTAGCAGTCCAGGTGGTCTTCCTCGATGTTCAGGATGGTCGCG
>JALHTV010000061.1 GCA_022866005.1 Phycisphaerae bacterium | reverse complement strand
GCCGATCAGATCCACGCCATGATCCGCGACCTCCAGACCGCCGCCGGCAAGAAGGTCGTCGTCTCGATGGGCGGGATCGCCGCCAGCGGCGGCTACTACATCTCCGCACCGGCCGATGAGATCTTCGCGGAGCACAACACCATCACCGGCAGCGTCGGCGTGATTATGGTCTGGCTGGTGATGAAGGGCACGCTGGATAAGATCGGCATGGAGGCCATGGTCATCAAGTCCAGCGACGCCGAGGGCTGGAAGGACGTCATCAGCGCCTTCAAGAGGCCCGACGAGCGTCAGCGGGCCTCGCTGCTTGGGCTGCTGGACACGGTGCAGAAGCGCTTCGTGCAGGTCGTCCGCGAAGGCCGCGGCGAGCGGCTCAAGACCCGCGAGAACACCTACACGGTCACCCTCGGTGAGGGCCCGGAGACGCGACCGGTCGAGCGGACCGAGACCGTCCCGCTCAACGGACAGATCTTCATGGCCAACGAGGCCCTGGAACTGGGGCTGATCGATGCGATCGGCTACGAGGACGACGCGATCACCCGGGCTGGGAAACTCGCGAACCTGGCCAAGCCCAAGGTGGTGCTCTACGAGCCGCACAAGGGTCTGCTGACCCGCCTGCTGGAGGGGCGCGGGCCGAGCGGCGTCAAGATCGGCCCGGAGCTGCTGGACCAGCTCCAGACGCCGCGCCTGCTGCTGATGTGGAAGGTGGACTGAAGAAACCGGACTACCGGAAGACCGAAATACCGCCAAGCACCGGGGAGCGGCTGCACCGCAGTCAGCCGCGCCGAGACGGCGACAGGGGCTCCTGGTCCTTGAGGGCCTTGATGCGGTCGCGTAGGGCCGCAGCCCGCTCGAACTCCAAGGCCTCCGCCGCCTCGAGCATCTCAGCCTCCAGTTCGGATACCAGCTCGGTGCGGTCGAACTCCGACTCATCGGCGCGGATGGCCTCGCGGGCGATCCGCCGGGCCTGCACCTGCTCGGCGAGCGCCGAGCGGATGGCCTTGCGGATGGTCTGCGGCGTGATACCGTGCTCGGCGTTGAAGGCCAGTTGCATCTCGCGGCGGCGCTGCGTCTCGTCGATGGCCTGGCGCATTGCGTCGGTCGTCTTGTCGGCGTAGAGGAAGACCTGCGCGTTGACGTTGCGGGCGCAGCGTCCAATCGTCTGGACGAGACTGGTCGCGGATCTCAAAAAGCCCTCCTTGTCGGCGTCCAGGATCGCCACCAGGGACACCTCCGGCAGGTCCAGGCCTTCCCGGAGCAGGTTGATGCCCACCAGCACGTCGAAGGCCCCCTGGCGCAGCTCGCGGAGGATGTCCACGCGATCGAGCGTCTGGATCTCGCTGTGCAGGTAGCGGCAGCGGAGCCCCTCGGCCGTGATGTACTGAGATAAGTCCTCGGCCAGGCGCTTGGTGAGCGTGGTGATCAGCGTCCGCTCCCCGGCCGCGACGCGCCGGCGGATTTCCTCCAGCAGGTCAGCCACCTGCCCCCGGGCCGGTCGCACCTCGATGGCCGGGTCCACCAGGCCCGTGGGACGGATGATCTGCTCGACCACCTCGCCGCTGGCAAGGGCGATCTCCCACTCCCCCGGCGTCGCGGAGACGAACAGCACCTGCTTCCAAAGCTGCTGGAACTCCTCGAACCTCAGCGGCCGATTGTCCAGCGCGCTGGGCAGGCGGAAGCCGTGCTCCACCAGCACCTCCTTGCGGCTGCGGTCGCCGTGGTACATCGCGCGGAGCTGGGGGAGTGTGACGTGCGATTCGTCGATGATCAGCAGGTAGTCGTCACCGAAGTAGTCGATCAGCGTGTAGGGGCGCTGGCCCGGCGCGCGCCCGTCGAGGTGGCGCGAGTAGTTCTCGATGCCCGGGCAGTAGCCCACCTCCTGGAGCATCTCGAGGTCGTATCGCGTCCGGGCGCTCAGGCGCTGGGCCTCCAGGAGCTTGCCGGCGTTGCGCAGCTCGATGAGGCGCATTTCCAGCTCCGCTCGGATGGACCCCACCGCCCCCTCGATGGCGTCATCGGGGGCGACGTAGTGCACCGCCGGGAAGATGAACACCTGGTCGGTGGTGCTGAGCGCATCGCCGGTGGTGGGGTTGATCAGGTGGATCGCATCGACGGTGTCGCCGAACAGCTCCACGCGGTAGCCGAACTGCTCGTAGGCGGGGTACACCTCCACGGTGTCGCCGCGCACGCGGAACGTGCCGCGCTTGAAGTTCACGTCGTTGCGGTCGTACTGGATGTTCACCAGCCCGCGCAATAGCTCGTCGCGCTCCGCCCGCTCGCCGGTGCGGATGGCCACGACCATGTGCTTGTACTCCTCCGGGCTGCCCAGGCCGAAGATGCACGAGACGCTCGCGACGATGATCGTGTCGCGCCGGTGCGACAGGCTCGTCGTGGCCGAGAGGCGCAGGCGGTCCAGGTCGTCGTTGCGCGAGGCGTCCTTCTCGATATAGATGTCGCGCTGCGGGATGTACGCCTCGGGCTGGTAGTAATCGTAGTAGCTGACGAAGTATTCCACCTTGTTGCGCGGGAAAAGCTCCTTGAACTCCTCATAAAGCTGGGCGGCCAGGGTCTTGTTGTGGCTGATGACGAGGGCGGGCTTATGGAGCTGCTCGATGACGTGGGCCATCGTGAAGGTCTTGCCGCTGCCCGTCACGCCCATCAGGACGCTGAGCTTCTGCCCCGCGCGGAAGTTGGCGACCAGGCGATGGATGGCCGCGGGCTGATCGCCCGCCGGCTCCATCTCCGAAATGACCTGAAACTCGCCCATGGCCTCCGCCCACGCGATGCTGAATCGTTGATTATACCCCCCCAAGTGACGCGACCAGCACCCCCAGGCGGGCGAGTTTCGACCCGTCCACCTTCACGCCCAGGCCGGCGCCGCGCAGGGCCTTCAAACGGCCGCCGTAACCGAATCGCAGCGAGCGGCGCACCAGGTCGTCGCGCAATAGGAAGCGGCCGTAGTTGCCCTCCACGAACCGCGGCGGTGAGGCGAGCTCTAGCAATCGCCTTTGGGCGGCGGAGAGGATGCTGCTCTCCCCCACCATGCAACCGACAACCAGCGGCACGCCGCACTGGGCCGCCAGTTCGGCAAGGGCCAGACTGCGGGCGAGCCCGCCGTTCTTGGAGAGGCGCACGTTCCACCACACCTTTTCGCCCGCGGCCAAGAGCGCCTGCGCGTCGGCCTCCGTCAGCAGCGACTCGTCGGCAATCAGTGGCAGCTCGCAGCGCTCGGCCAGGGCCGCTAGCTCCCCCGCTGAACAGAACACCGGCTGCTCGACCGCGCAGACGCCCCAGGGCTTCAGCTCAGCCACTCGTTGCGGCGTCTGATCGGCCGACCAGGCGCCGTTGACGTCCACGCGCAGGGTGCACTTGCCGCGGGCCAGGGCCTTGCCGATCTGGCGATGGACCGCGGCCAGGTTCGCGCGGTCCACCTCGTCCGAAAAACCCAGCTTGAGTTTGAAATCCCGCAGGCCGAACCATCGCATCCACCGCAGTTGTCTGGCTGTCTTGGCCGGGGCGGCCGAGCCGATCACACCGCTGACGCGCACGGACAAATGCCGCCCCCCTTGCGCGCCCTCCGCCAACCGCGTCCAATCTTCCTGGCCCATCAGCGCGTCGGCCGCGGCGAGTTCCACGGCGCAGGCGGCGGCGTTGATGCATCGGCCTGTAGCGTCGGCGGCCGGAACCTCCGGCAGCTCCCCCGGCCTAAGCTCCGCGCCCAGCAGCGCCGGCCAGATAACCTCGCGGAGGTCCGCCAGCACGGTGTCGATCGTCTCCCCGGTGACGTAGGCCCGCGGGTGCGTCTCGCCCCAGCCGACCCGTGGCCCCGAGCGGAGTCGAGGGGACGGCCCGTCGGAAAGCTCCAGCCGCACGACCACGGCCTCGGCGACCTCTCTGCGGGCGGCAGCGTGCTCGAAGCCGCGCATGGGGATGGCCGTGCGGTAGACGTCCAGCTTGGCAGCCCGGACGCTCATAGCTGCTCCTGGGCCCGGGGATCGGGGGAAGGCAAGCCCACCACAAATCCGGCCTCGGCCGCGGATCGGCTTAGCGTGTGCCCCAGGGCCCTGAGACGGTCGATGAAGGCCTGATTGCGGGGCTGCCACTGCGAAGATATCTGGACCAACTCCGCAACGTCCGCTGCCATCACCTGACCCAGCGGCCCGACAAGGGCGGTCTCCGCAAGGCGCTTGCGGGGATCGAACGGAACACCATCAATCAAGGCAACGACCTTAAGCGCAAGGCAGATGACTTCCAGGCTCATCTTGGCCAGAACCAAGGCATGGGCCTGCTGCTCGGCCGCCCCAGCCAGGGCATGGGTCCTCCGCAGCAGCATGTCGAGCTTGCCCTCCAGCCTCTCCTTGCGCAGACCGGACCCTCCAATGACCGGGGATATCACCGAGCCAAACAGCCCTTCGGGGTCGTACAGCACTTTGGCCGTCCCGTACACGTACAGGCAGGCGTCGTCCAACATCTTTGCCCGGGCGAGCACCTGGTCAAACGTCTCGGCATAGTAGTGCAGGCTCTGCCGCCCAACCCGCGCCTCGCTGGGGCGCCCTTGGGACCACGTCTTGCCGCGGGAGATCCGTGCGTACGTGGGCGGATCGCACACCAGGGCGATGTCCACGTCCGAACCCTCTCGGCAGAAGCCGGTAGCCACGCTGCCCACCAGCAGGGCTGCCAGTTGCCCTTGGGGGCCTTCCAGGCCTTCGGCGGCGAGCACGTGCCGCAAACCCACCGATGCAGCCCAGTGTTCCAGCTGTGTCTGCACACTCATGGGTCGTTGCCTCCTTGCCTTGGGCGCACGCTTACCGGGGGATTCTACTAGACAGCGTCACAATGACAACGGTCGGCGCGAACCGACTTGACCTGTCTCGCCAAGCCCGCTAGTATTCCAGACCCACAGAGGCCGCCGCCGGCGGGTGAGACCAGCCGAGGGTCCTGCGCTGCGGCCAACGATGCCCCCATCGTCTAGTGGCCTAGGATATCAGGTTCTCATCCTGGAGACAGGGGTTCGACTCCCCTTGGGGGTATTGGTGGGGTGGCCATGATCTGCGGGCAACAGCGGGGTCCGTGCGCTTGCACCGGCCCGTTTTGCTGCGCGGCCAGCGTGCGGG
>JALHTV010000060.1 GCA_022866005.1 Phycisphaerae bacterium | reverse complement strand
GGTCAATGAGATCACGCTCCGCTGGATCGCCGACCACACGGACCAGATCACCGTCACGAACCGCAGGACCATCCGCGGCCTGATCAACGTGAACACCGCGAGCAAAGACGTGCTGCTGACGCTGCCGTCGCTCTCGGCCGAATCGGCCGAGGCGATGGTGGCGCGGCGGGCCTCGGCCAAGGGCGCGTACACGTCCGTCGGGCAGCTCTTGGGCGGCCCGCTGACGGAGCAGGAGTTCAAGGCCGTGGCGGAGCGGTGCACGGTGCGGTCCAACATATTCGAGGTGCGCTCCCGCGGCGTGACGGAGGCGGGCATCCGCTGCGAGATCGTCGCCGTGATCGATCGAGGCACCAGCCCGATGACCCTCCTCTATTGGTACGAGAGCGAATGAGCAGGAAACCGGAAATCCCCTCCGAGGCCTGGGGCCTGGAGTTCGGCGGCAGCGCCGTCCGCCTGGTGCACGTGACGCGGACGGGCAGCTCCTACCGCGCCGACCGGTACTTCGAGGTGGCCCTGGGTGAGCGGTGGGACTCGGTCCCCTCGCTGGCGGCCGCCCTGGACAAGCTGGGCGCTGGGGTGAAGCCCACCGGCCTGTTGGCCGTGGCGGTGCCTGATGAGTGGGTCCTGCATCGCGTGATGGCGCTCCCCTCGGCTGCCCCAGCCGCCCTGGGCGCCATGGTGGCCAATCAGATCGAGCTGCTGCTGCCGACCCAGGCTGCCAGCTTCACCTGGTCCTGGACCCACGCCGCCGATCCCTTCCAGGCCGGCAAGACGCGGGTGCTGGTGTGCGCGGCCCGCAAGGACGCCCTGGCGGTCTTGTCGCACTGCCTCTCGGCCCTGGGGCAGGCGCCGGCGGCGGCGCTGCCCTCGAGCATCGCGCTGGCGACGGCCTGGCCGCTGCTGCACGCCTCCAACGGATCGCTGCTGCTGGTGGACGTAGCCGCCCGGAGCACCAGCCTGGTGGTGCTGCACCAGGGCCGGTGCATCCGCTGCGCGGTCATCGACGAGGGCGGCGACCACTGGACACTTCGTCTGGCCGCCTCGGAGCACCTGGCCCCGGCCCAGGCCGAGTCGGTCAAGCTGGATTCCTCCTCAGACGGCGCCCTGCCGCCGGCGCTGTCATCGCACGTCGCGCAGCGCCTGGCGCAGGAGACGGCTCGCTGGGCCCGGCAGCTCCTGGAGGCCTACAGCGACTGCGTGGCCGACATCCCCCGCCCGCAGCGCCCCACCCGGTGCGTGCTGGTCGGGCGGGCGTCGCTCACGCAAGGATTGGTGGGGCTGGTCAACGCGACACTGGGGATGACGACGTCGCTAGCGGGCTTGCCGGCGAATCTGTCGGTCGACAGTCGCGTGGCCTTCGATCAGGCAGCCGGGGCCATCTCGGCCGCGGTGGCGGTGATGCAGGAAGCCCCGCCGGCGGTGAACCTGGCCCGCGCAGCGCCGACCCGGCGCCCGGTATGGCATCAGGCGAGCTGGCGCTGGGCTGTGGTGGCGGCCTGGTTGCTGGCGGCCACGGCGGTGCTCTACGGCCTGGACCTGCACCACGCCTCGCGCCTGCGACAGGCCGTCGCCGACGTGCAGGCCAAGATCGGCGGCCAGGGAGCGTGGAACCTCGCTAAGGCGGTCGGGCAGCACCTGGAGAGCGGGGCGCCCCCGCCGCTGGACGTGCTGGAGGAGATCTCCGCCCTCGCCCCCGCGCAGGTCCAGATCACCGCGTGGCGCTACAGCCGAAAGGGCGCGATCTCCCTCACCGGGACCGTGCCCAGCGAGGAAGAACACCAGAACTTTCTCAAGAGGCTGTCCGAGGCGGCCTCGGTGACGCGGGTGGAACCGGGCCCGGTCAAGAGGGAACAGAATCGCCTGACATTCGAGGTCACCTTCACGGGGTCGGCCGTTCGCCGGTCGGCGGCCAGCCAGCCGACGTCCCAACCGGCGTCGCAGCCGACCACCTCGGTGGGGTCTGACCAGCGCCGGGGCTGGCGCGACCGGTCCTCCGGAGACTTCTCCGATCGCGATCGGTCGGACCGCGCGTCGCGACGGAGCAGAAGAAGGTCGGCGGACACGGAACGCGCGGCCGTCTCAAGCGAGATGCCATCGGACCAACAGCCGCCCGACCAGGCGCGCCCGTTGCCACCCCCGCCTGAGCAGGACACACAGAACCCCCCCGAAGGACAGGCACCCCCTGGAAACGAACCCGGCGAGGAACCGACCTCCCAGCCGGCCGAACAGCAGGAGTCCTAGCGTGATTTCCCTGAGCCAGATGACACCGCACGACCGGCGAGCGATCCTGCTAGGGGCAGCGGCCTTGCTGGCGGTGGTCGTCGTCCGATGGGTGCTGGTGCCCTGGGCGATCTCGTGGCAACAGGCCCGCCAGGAAATCACCGTCGCCCAGTCGCAACTGGATGCGCTCGAGAACCAGGTGCGCAGGCATCTCAGTCAGCGCGACCGCCTGACGGCGATGTACGGCAACGCCGTCGCCAAGCCGCTGGAGGACATGGAGCCGGCCACGCTGCGGTTCGGCGAGGCCGTGCAGGCCGTCATGGGCCGCAGCGGGATCCGCGATCCGGCCTATCAGCCCCAGCAGCCCCGAGGCGTGCCCGGGGCACCGGAGGTGGAGATGGTGACGCTCCGCATGACCGGCCGATGCCAACTGCCCGATCTCGCCCGTTGCCTGGCCGAGCTGCGCCGGGCCGACAGCCTGATCGTCGTCGACAGCCTCGTTGCCACCGGCGACACGCGGCCCCAGCAGCAGGGACAGATGGAAGTCACGATGCTCCTGAGCACCCCGGCCAAAACCGACAGGAGGCGATCATGAACCTGCCCATCCGCAACCTGCGTCCGGCCAGGGCAGCCTGGCTTGGACTGGTCGGCGCGGCGGCGCTGCTGAGTGTGCTGTCGCTGGCGTCACTCGCGTCGCGCCCGAAGGCGCACGACGAACTGCTGGGGCTGCTGGAGGAGGTCCGCGCCCCGCAAGAGGCCGGCGCCCGCGCCCCCGCATCGGCCTACCGGCCCCGGGGCGCTGCCACGGCCCGGGCGGATACCCAGACCGTCGAGCAAGTGTCGAAGCGCAATATGTTCGCCCCCCCGGCCGGGCCGAAAAAGCCCCCCGCCCCCATCGCCGTCCTGGGCGATCAGGCGGTGTTCCCCAACAACGAGTGGGTGAAGGTGGGCGGGGAGTACCAGGGCTGCAAGCTCCTGGCGACCGGCCCGGACTGGGTGGAGCTGGAGGTGGACGGCAAGCCGCTGAGGCTGTCGGTATTCGCACCGCGCGAAGCCGGGGCGTCCCAGGGCCAGGCGGGCCAGCTAACCCCGGGACAGCCCCAGCCCTCCGAGGACCGGCGAGACCGCGGACGCTTCTTCGGCGACCGCCCATTCGTCGTGACCCCCGAGATGATCGAGAGGTTCCGATCCATGCCGCCCGATCGGCGGGAGCGAATGCTGGAGAACATGCCGCCGGAGATCCGCCAACAGATCGAACAACAGTGACGTGCACCCGTGCGTTCTAGAGTAAGGCGTTTGACCATGAAAAAGTCCAAGTCATTCATCCAGATCGGGATCCTCGGATTGGCCCTGTGGCTGGCTGCGGCGCCGTCGCGCGGTCAGCCGGCTCCCAGCCAGCAGGGTTCTCCCCCGCCGGCCTCGGCGCCGACGACCCAGGCCACCGCCCCAAGCAGCCAGCCCACCACCAGCCCGGCGGCCACGCAACCGACGACCGCGCCCGCCCTGGAGGCAGGGGAGAAGATCCCGCTGTCCATGAACAACATGCCGCTGGACCAGGTGGCCAAGTTCATCAGCGAGAAGACGGGCAAGCCCGTGATCCCCGCCGAGTCGGTCAAGAGCAAGCAGATCACCATCGCCTCCAGCAAGACGATGACGGTCCGCGAGGCGTTGGCGCTGGTGGCTGAGGCGTTGCGGCAGAACGGGGTCATCATGGAAGAAGGCCCCGGCGCCATCAACCTCAGGGCCCTTGCGGAGGTGAAGCAGACGCGCCTGCGGGTGGTCGGGCCGCAGGAGTCGCTGGCGGCGATCGAGGACAAGGGGCTGATCGTCGAGAAGGTCTTCGCGCTGAAGTACTACGACCCCAGCAAGATCAAGGACGTGATCGTGCCCATGCTGCCGGCCTGGGGCCACCTCACGGCCGACTCGGCCAGCCGCACGCTAATCGTGGCCGACTCGGTGGCCAACCTGGAGCGGATCGAGCAGATCATCACCACCCTAGACACGCCCGTCTCGACGCACATGCAGCCGCGCGTGTTCCAGATCACCCAGGGCGACGCCCGCGAGATCCTGCCCATCCTCAGTGCGCTGATCAGCGGCCTGCTGGGCAAGCCCACCAAGGAGGCGGTCACCACCGTGACGGGCACCGCGGCGCCCTCGGCGCCGGCCGCCCCGGGCGGACCCGCCCGCACCGGCCAGCGCCAGACCTCCGGCGCCAGCGGCCAACGCACCCAGTCCACCGGCGGCGGCAGGACCCCCGGGGCGCCGTCCGCCACCGGGGGGGCGGCTGCGGCCACGGTCGTCTTCATCGAGGAGGCCAAGACCCCCGTCGTCCTGATGGCCGAGGCCTCGCGCAACTGGATCATCGCGGTCGCGCCGCCGGAGATCCTGGACCAGATTGCGGAGTGGATCGCCAAGCTCGACCAGCCTTCACGCGTGGAGAAGGTCTTTGACATCTATCCGGTGGAGAAGGGCGACATCGACGAGGTCTCGCGGCAGCTCAGCGACAGCATCGAGGCCCTGCCCGATCCGGACGTGCGGGCCAGCATCCGCATCGTGCCCTTCGTGCAGGCCCGCAAGCTGCTGGTCTTCGGCACGCAGCGCGGCAGGGAGATCGTCCGCGACATCCTGTCCAAGCTGGACGTGGACGCGTCGGAGTTCCGACAGGTGCAGACCTTCGAGCTGAAATACGCCGACGCCGAGGACGTGGCCAAGAAGATCGAGACGCTGTTCTCCGGGCGCGTCGTGACGTCCGAGAGCTCCTGGTACCGCGCATACTCCCCGGACACGGCGGCCCTGCGGGTGAAGATCGTGCCCGACACGCGCCGCAACGCCGTCACCGTGATCACCGACGCGCCCACGATGGAGAAGATCCGCGATCTGATCGTCCACGAGTGGGACCTGCCGATCAGCGGGGAGGACGTCGAACCTCGCGTGTTCACCCTCCAGCATGCCGATCCGGTGCAGGTGAAGACCTTGCTGGAGGAGATGTTCAGCCAAAAAGGGGAGCAGGGCGTCTCGTTCTACGACTATCTGTTCGGGCGACAATCATCGGCGACGGCCGTGCCGGTGGGTCGGCTCTACGGGCAGTTCAGCTTCCAGGCCATGCCCAACTCCAACAAGCTGATCGTCACCACCAAGAACCCCGCCAACTATGAGGTGATCGGGCGACTGATCGAGAAGCTGGACCAGCCGCAGGAGGCCGGGCTGCCCAAGATCTTCGAGCTGAAACATGCCAACGCCGAAGACCTCGCCGAGCAACTCAACAGCCTGCTCGCCGAGCCGGGCACGCTGGCGGAAATCCTGCGCTCCCAGCGCGACCTACGCGCCATCAGCCGCAGCACGGTGGTCTCCGGGGACACGACCACGGCGCAGGACGCCAACGCAACCAGCACGACCACCAGCACGATGCGATTCTGGTGGCAGGTGTCGCGCCCGCGGACCGACGAGCAGCCCACCAGCAACATGATCGGCCGAATCCGCTTCGTGCCGGTCAACCGGCGCAACGCCCTGATGGTCCTCGCGCCGCAGGCCTACGTCGCCGAGATCGAGAAGCTCATCACCGAGCTGGACAAGCCCGGCATGCAGGTGCTCATCCACGCCATTGTCGCCGAGGTGCAGCACGACGACACCACCACGCTAGGCCTGCGGATCGCCGCCGACGACTCCCTGCTGAGCGATCCCCGCCTGACCGACACGGCCATCGGCGGCGGCTTCTCGGCCACGCGGAACGACCTGTTCGGCGGGACGTTCGCCATCGGCGATCAGACCTTCGGGCGGCTGGTCCTTCAGACCAACATCAACGTGTCGTTCCTGATCCAGCTGCTCATGAAGAAATACAACATGCAGGTGCTGTTCGAGCCGAAGCTGTACACCTCCGACAACCAGCAGTCGGACTTCTTCGACGGCCAGGACGTGCCGATCCTCACCGAGTCCCGGACCAGCGCCGAGGGCACGTCCACCGTCAGCAACGTCACCTACGTCGCCATCGGCGCCAACCTGTCCGTCCGGCCTCACATCACGCAGGAAGGCGGGGTGGACCTCAGCATCAACCTGGCCATCTCGCGCATCGTGCCGGGTGAAAGCCTCCAGGGCAACGTGGTGTTCGACCGGCGCGAGACCACCACCCACGTGATCGTGCAGGACGGCCAGACGGTCATGCTCAGCGGGATCGTACATCAGGAAGAGTTCGACGAGGTCCGCAAGGCCCCGATTCTGGGCGACATTCCCCTGATCGGGTTGCTGTTCCGCAACGTCAACAAAGCCAAGCGCAACAGAGAGCTGGTGGCGTTCATCACGCCCCACGTCATTGGCAGCCCGCAGCAGGCCCAGGAAAAGATGGGGTCGGAGATCCGCACGATGGAGGAGATGCGCAACAAGATGCGCACGACGCAGCCGGGCCAAGACGAGCCGCCTCGTCTGGAGCTCCCGCCGGCATCCGGGGAGCCCCCACCGCCTGATTCGGACCCCCCGCCGCGCCGTCTGGAGGCCCCGCCACCCGTCGACGCAGATGAGCCCAACGCCGCCCAGGCCCCACCAGCCGGCGATCCCATTCCACCAAAGCCTCAGCAGCGAGAGAACCGCCGTGGGCCGCCTGCGTAATGCCCTGCTGATGGTTCTGATGGCGGTGCCGCTGGCCTGCAGCGCGCCCGCCCCGCCGCCGTCGCCGCAGCTCGGCAAGATCGCCGAGCGGCCCTGGGAGCCGATGAAGTCCGCCGAGTACCGCATGGCCACTGCCAAGCTCGGCCCGATGCCCAACAGCGGTCTGCTGCTGCCGGTGGTCTCCCCGGACGGGCAATGGATCGCCAGCCTTCAGACCCCGCCCAACAGCCCGGTGAGCCTGGAAGACTTCATCCGCGGCGACCGCTGCGAGGGCAACAGCCTGCTGCTGCGGCAGACCACCCCCGACGCCCCAGCCCGGGCGGTCTGTGAGGCGGGGGCGATGTGGGCGGCCTGGTCCCCGGCCGGCGGGACGCTGGTCTTCACCGCCCGCGGAAGCGACGGCCGGGGGGAACTGGGCATCCACGACCTGGCCTCCGGTGCGACCAGCCGCCGGGCCGTCGGGCCGCGACGGCTGGCCATGCCCGCAGTATCCCCCAGCGGCAACAAGATCGCCCTGGTCAATGCCGACAACTTCCCAGCCTCGTCGCAGATCTACATCATGGACCTCTCTGCCCGCACGTTCCAGCCCGGCCCGCCGTTGTCCGAAGGCAGCCGGCAGCTCTGGCCGCAGTGGGTCGACGAGCAGACGCTGGTCTTTCTGGACTGGACCCGCGAGCCGCCGACGCGCCCAGCCTACTCCGCCGAAGCAGCTGCGAAGGCTGGAAGCGACTCTGGCGGCGGCGCGGCCTCGAGCCTGTGCCGCTGGACCGCCGGCCAGGACGACGTCCAGACTGTCGCACCGCTGGGCAGCCTCCCCACCACCTTTGCGGTCCTGCAACTTCTCGTCTCGATCAGTGGGCCCGTCAGCCCCGATGGCAAGGCCTGGGTGTGCTATGACCGCCTGGCCGACCACTTGACCGTGGTGGACCTGGCCAAAGGCACCCGCCGCAGCTTGGCAGAGCAAACGCGGGCGGCATGCTGGATGGGCCCCGACCTTCTCGCGGCCGCCGACAAGGACTTGTTCGTCTATACCGACAAGGGCCCGGCCGAGGGCAGCCGCCTGCTGCGCGGCCTGTGGGTGCCGCTATGGGCCAGCCGGGAGGGCGACACGATCCTCCTGTGCACTCTGGGCTTCGCCGAAGACGCCTTCGAGCTGGTCCGCGTGTACCTGGTGTGGCGCCGCTAGCGTCGGCCAGGCCTCCCGTCAGTGGCCCGGCCGGCTGATCGGCAACAAAGTTCCCTCCCCTGCCCCCCGGGGGGCCCCAGGAGTCCTGGTCCCAGGCTCAGGGCGTCGCCCCTGGGGTGGGTCCACGGCCTCCAACTTTGGCCGCCTCGAGGGCTCTCCGGGCATCCAGAAGCGGCTGGCCCATCGCCTCCTTCAGCCAGTCACGGGCCTCGATCTTCGTCAGGAGTTCCTCGGCCTCACTGAGCCGACCGGCCTGGATGGCGGATCGCGCCGCGTCCAGCTTGCTCAGGGCGTCGAGGTAGGTGTTCACCTTACCGACGGCCTTGTCGAAGACCTTGTGTTTGTCGTCGGAGCTGCCGAGCATCCAGGCCTGCTCGCGAGCGTCGGCCAGGAGCTTGGCGATGACGGCCTTCTGGGCGTCGGTGAGGGCATGCTCGGCGGTGTAGTGATTGAACAGCAGCTTGGCCCGGCCGTAGGTCATGGCATCCTTGACGGTCCCGATCCGCTCGGGCGTGAGCGTCTTGCCCAGCTCGGTCAGCAGGGCCTGGTGCATCGCTGCCCGCTCGGCCTGAAGGCCGGCAAGCTGCTCGGTCAGCTCCTTGACCTTTGGCTCGTCGTTGGCCTGGGTGGCCTTGGCGAGCTGCTTGTTCAGGTCCTTGATCTTGTCATCGTTGGGCCCCCAGGTGATCCGCTTGACGTAGAAGGCTATCAGAACGTCGCGGACCTGCGCCTGGGCCGAGGGGTCGGTCAGGGCCAAGGCGTCCAGCACGGTCTTGGTGCGCTTCTCGGCCGTGACCTGGAGCATCTCCTCGTCCCGCGCCGCCTGGGCAGTAGTTGGCTGACTCACCGGTTCGCCCTCCGGCTGAGTCGCCGGCTCGACCGCTGGCCGGATCGTCGGCCCGCTCGTCGGTTCGCTCATCGGTTCGGTCGTCGGCTGGCTGGCTGGTTGGGTGGTCTCCTGAGCCACCGCGACAGCCGCCCACACCCCCGCCATCCCCGCCGCGACCATCACCAACACAAGCTTTCGCATGCTGCGATCCTTTCCAAAACAGAAACGTCCTTACGGGGATGCATCCTCACGCTCGGCCACACGCCATGCCCGACGGATGCATCCCAAGCGGTAGGGGTGGGATTCGAACCCACGGGGCGCTTTCACGCCCACCGGTTTTCAAGACCGGCCCGATCGACCGCTCCGGCACCCTACCACAGTACTCAGAGGACCCGCATTCGACGAGCCTGAGATGCATTTTAGCCGCGTCGGACGGGCCTTCTGTGCATATCGGCCAGCTCGCCGCTTTGTCCCACCGCGACCCACCGGAGCACATGGCAGCCCACCCCGTTGGGGGCAGTCCGGGGGGCAGTAGAGCAGGCAGTCGAGCGGGCAGTATACCACCGCCTCTCATGGCCCGCCGTGCCAAGTTGAAAAAGAAAACGCTCGCCCGGCGTAGGGCGAACAACAGGAACATCCCAAGGTCTTTTACTACAGAGTCCGAATCCGTACCTTAACTCAGGCGCCCTGCATTACCACTGTCGCTGACGACATACACTCCGCCATTGCCGGTCTGGCCTTGCCGGCTTTCCTCGGATCCACCAGGCGCCGGCACATAATTACGCGGCCGTTTATGCCACGGGGTCCTCGCCGCCATTCTGTGCCATGGCCGCCTGTTGGGCGCGTCGCTTTCTCGCGCGGCGCCTGGACCTCTGCCAGAAGTACATCATCAAGTTGACGGCGATCTTCGGCAGGTAAGGGAGGATGCCCGGCAGGAAGCTCACCGCGCCGGCCTGCAGCCCTTTCCTGGCGATGCGTGCGATCTGGGCGGGCGTGTAGAACTGGAGGTGTATCCGCCGTCGCAGCCGCCGCAGTTCGGCGACGGGGCAGTGATCGGAGTAGACCTTTCCATTGGGGGCGATGTGATAGCCTGGGCTACTGGCGACCAGCTCGTCCAGCCCGGAGTGGAGACTGTGGCGAAGGCCCGAGAGCCCGAGCGTGTCCAGGCCGAGCTCATGCGCGAACGGGGCGATGCCGAGCATGTCGTCAACGCTCTCGCCGACACAGCCGAGGATGAAGTAGCCGTGAAGGATCATGCGGCTGTGGCGCAGGACCTTGAAGTACTCGCGGACCCGCGCCACATCGAAGCCTTTTCGCATCGACCGCAGCGTCTTGTCGTGGGCGGACTCGACGCCCAATAGGATCATAAAGAAGCCCGCCCGCTCCATCTTCCGCAGGACGTCCGGACGCTGGGCGATCTCCAATCGCGCGTTGACGATGTATTTCTTCTGGATGCCCCGGGAGAGGATGAGGTCGCAGATCCGATCGACGCGGTCCATGTCGTGCGTGAACAGATCGTCGGTGAACCCGACGATGCGCGCTTCGATCTCGGCAAGCTCGTCGACGACGGACTCCGGCGATCGGGCGGTCCACCTGCGCTTCTCGCCCCACGGATTGCGATTGAAGGAACAGAACGTGCAGTTGAACGGGCAGCCGCGCGACGTTGCGATGGAATCGATCTTCAGGCCCGTGCTGGCGCCTTTGACCATCACGACGTAGGTCCCCCGGCGGAGACTGCGGTCGGGGTACAGGTCGTCTTGCGCCTCGCCCAGCGTGCGGTTCGGGTTGTGGTGGACGCGCCCGTCCCTGCGGAAGCTCAGCCCGGTGATTCGCTCCATCGGTATGCCCCGGCATATCTCCTCCATCGCCTCCTCCCCGTCGCCGCGGACGACCGCATCGACATTGGCGAACTCCTTCAGCCACCGGTCCGGGCACTCCGTCGCGTGCCGGCCGCCGACAATCGTCAGAATCCCCTGCGGCACGGAACGGATTTCCTCTTCCAGGAACTGGCGGTCGCGGTCCCAGTTGACGGAGAAGCAGACCAGGTCGGTCTGCGAGCGGAGGAAGTCCCGCGTTCGGCCAGGCTCCATGCGCAAGTCGACGAGGTCCAGCGAACGGGCGTATTGTTGGACGACAGCGGCAATGAACTCGAGCCCCAGCGGCGGCCAGCAGCCCGCCTCATTGAGTTCTCGCCGATAGGGATACACGCACAATGCGTGTCTGAACGTCGCCAGCCCGGTGGGTCTGTGCATCGCCTCGCTCCTGCATGGGCCGACTTCCGGTCCTTCCCCCAGCAATTGCTGATGACTCGTGCCGCGTCCCTCGGCACCGGCCAGAATAACCAGCAAAGCTCCAACTTGGCAAGCAGCAACCCGTTCAGCACCGTTCACGCCAACAGCAAGGAACGATGCGGCCGGGCAGCGGCACACCGTCACTGTCCACACGAAGGGCGTTGAGGGGGAGTAGCGGGGGTGGGATTCGAACGCATGACCCGCCGGTTATGAGTCGACTTAAACAGCCATCCTGAACCGCCGCCAGAACGCCTGCCCGATCCAGAAACGAACCAGGCCCCGGGCGTCGAGCCCAGGGCCTGCGTTCCGAGTAGCACAGCGGGGGCGCGCTCGCTACCGCTTCACCTGAGAGATGCCTTCTGGGGCCAATACGCGCTGGGGACTTGAGAGCGACTTGTGGGAGTTCACCGTGCCGTGCGGGTCGCGGCCTTTCAACACGAAGAAACGACGGCGGCCCGGGGCCGACTGTGCCGCATCGGCACCCGGGATGGGTGGCCTCTCGGCCGAATGACACCCTTCGGCTGACCAGGTCCACCCGCGGTTCCGCCGCCTAGTTCGTGTCGGCGCGGCCCGTCTGGGCCGCCAGGATTTCCAGAACGAACTTCTGCAACCCCCGGAAACTAATCCGCTCACGGTTCCGCCGCGAAACCGCAAGGTCCAGGCCAGCCCGCACCATGGGCATTGCATCCGACGCTAGAGAAGGAAGCAGACCTTCCAGTCTCGCACCCGCCGACGGTTAAGCCCCCTGTGAGCCCGCACTTGAGAGGGCGGCAAACCTGCAAGGATGTGCGGGACAGGCTACTAAAGTCATCCCGGAAGCTGGTCGATCACCGTAATGGGCCGGGCAAGAGAACCGGGTCGGGATCGGTGGACTCCTTCGCAGAGTGGTCGGTCCCCCCCCTTGGTGGCTTCACACCCGTCATTGCCTCTGCCTGAGGTGACGGCCATGCGTGGAGCCCCGAATCCCGGAAGACTGCCGGGGCAAGTGCTCCGGGAACCCGGATGATAGGAAAAGCGGGTATTTGGAGAGGGATTATGAACAACAAGAGGAACATGAAGAGAGTGTTCTGGGTGGCCGCCGCCGCGGCTTTGCTCAGTCTGGCCACGGCCGCGAACGGGGGTTCCGATCCCGCCAGCGTGAGCATTACTGCCACCGTGGACTCCTTCGCAGAGTGGGCGGACGGGTCTCCGACCATCGGGGCCGCGGACTGGGACGGGCACATCACCACCGTTAGCCAGCCTCGCACGGCCACCGAGGCGTTGACGTTGTACACGAACGTCAACATCACCGTCACGCCGACGGCTGGAACCAACTCCGGCATCCTGACGAAGAGTACGGACACGTTGACCACCAGTTACAAGATCACTGGTGACGTAGGAACCCCAGACTCAACCTGGAAGGCGGCGGGAACAGGTAGTGGCCAGTTTTTCAACACCAGCAACACCTATTCGGTGACCTACACGTCCGGGGATGGGTCATACGACGTGAACTTGCTGGTGCAGGCCGTCAGCCCGGCTAACGAGGCCCCCGAGTCCGGTGACTACACCTGCGGGACGACGCTGACCGCCTCCTGGTAAGAGCTGAAAGCAGCAGGCTGGAATGGCTTCCGACGAGGCGGGGACCGGCCACTGGCCTCGCCGGGAGATGCTGTTCGGGTTGGCAGAACGACGAGAAAAATGCGCCGACAAGTCCAGTTAATCGTCTGTGTCGCCACCCTGTGCCTAGCATGCGACATCGTCTTGGCGCCTGGGCAGTGGCTAGGCGACCCATACTCCCTAAGCATCGCCAATCATATTTCTGCCTGCAACCAGTCGCAGTCTAGTTCCTTGACGATGACGCTGGAACACACCAAGCGGTGCACTATCCGCGTCTCCGTTGCTCAAGCCGGCAATGAGGTCCTTCGCTCGTCGGGCGGCGACACCCTGACGACCGCCTACAGGCTGACCGGCCCATCGCTGCAAGGGGGAGGAGACGCCAACTGGGTAGCCTCCTCGACGTTTCGTACTCGCAGCTATACGGTCACGACCACCGGTCCGTCCGATCCGATCACAATCTGGGCTCGTGCGACGTCTGCCGGCAATAGGGCAAACGACGCAGGCACCTACTCAGCCCAAGTCATTCTAACGGCTTCTTGGATTGGCTCATAGCAATGAATAAAACCAGGCGGCATTCATGTCTCGTTGCGTTGGCCTCAGCGGTCATGCTGGCCATCGCTGGAAGTCCGTCCTTTGCGGGCATCAGCGTCTCCCCTTTGAAACAGGAGCTGACGGTGAAGCCCGGCCAAATGGGACGAACTGCCATCACGGTTTCCAACAACAGGCGCAGTGAGTCCGACGTCGCCCAGGTAGTCACACTGGAGGCGATGGACGTTGCGGTGTCGGAGGAAGGCGCCCTGAACTTTCACAGGGCCGGGTCATTCAAGACGTCCGCGAGCAAGTGGATAACGCTGGAGAAGGATACTCTGACGCTGCAACCGGGGGAATCGCAAACCATTCAGGCAACGGTGAAGGTCCCGCTGGAGGCCAGGGGAGAGTTCTACAGTGCTATTATGGCGACGCTTGAGTCTCCCTCCAACGCCTCCAAGGGCATTGTGGTTACCTGCCGCATTGCCTCAGGGATTTTTCTCACAGTCCCCGGACAGTCCTTTCCACGGCAGGCGCGCATCACGCGGTGCGAACTCCTCTGGCCCCAGGACGCCTCGGCACCCACACAGCCTGCCGAAGCCGTACCAGCTCGCCCCACGATAGCGGTGGTCATCCAGAACACCGGCAAGGCGCGATTCGAGGCCTCCGGCAAGATTCGCATACGGAACAAGGACTCCCGCACGGTGTTCACAGCCCCTTTGACAAGCTGCCGGCCCTGCGTTTTCGGGGGCGACAGCCGGCTGTTTGAGGCCCCCCTAGACCAGGCGCTTCCTGCCGGCAAGTACACCTTAAGGGTGGAGCTTGATTATCAATCCGCCTGGACAAAGGCTCGCTACGACCTACCGTTGGAGATCACATCGGAGCAGGCCGAGCTCTCGGCGCCACGGCACAAAGAGGGTTCCAAGGGCGGGGGTTCTCCGCTGGAGATCATGCCCGACCCGGTCGTGTGCGCGGCAGCTCCGGGCGCGTACCGCTGCCTCAAAGTCACCATAAAGAACACGTCCGAACAATCGCTCCAGTGCAAGGCCAGCGTGTTGACGGAGACGGTGGGAACCGAAGACTGGGTGGCTATTCAGCCGGCAGCCTTCCATTGTCCGGCTGGGGCCTCAAAGATCCTAGAGCTCCTCGTCCGGATTCCCACCGAGGCCCCAAAAGGCCGTCATTCTCTCTCCCTTGTCGTTGATGGGATGACTGAGGATGGCCGCACCTCATCGGCCAAGGTACCGATTGAAGTCAATCTGCAAGCGGTCAAACCAGATGAAAGTCCTCGTGCATCTGATTAGCCGTCCAATCCGTTGCCGGCTGGTGGCCTGCCTGCTTTGTCTGCTGGCGGCTGGCAATTGCCTGCGGGCAGAGGGCATCCCGGAGAAAGTGCCGACATCTCAGCCTGCCGGGGCTAGCGCGCCTTCACCAGGCGACACGCCCAGGCTGGTCAGCAACGTTTGGGTCGACACCGAGCTTCGGCAAACCTTTCAAGACATTTCATCCCAGACAGGGGTAGCCATCTTGTGCGAACAAAGCGTCCAAGGGGTGGTGACGCTGGCCGTGGAGGACATGCCTGTGGAAGAATGCCTGGAGCGGATCTGCTCCGTGGGCGGGTACTCTTTCGTGAAGATCAAGGATTACTATCTCGTTGGCCGGTCCGAGCCGGGCAGCGCGCTTTTCGAGCGGACCGCCTCTGCCCAGTACATCAAGCTGTCTTACGCGACCTGTGACCAGGTCAGGGCGATGCTTCACGCCTCCCTTGCGCAATACGTGACCTTTGACAAGATCACCGGCAGCATCTTGATCACCGCCCCCGAGGCCGTAAGGGAGAAAGTCATCGAATCGATCAAGCTAATCGATGTGCCGCCCCAGCAGGTCGCTATCGAAGCCATCATCTTTGAGCTGACGGAGGAAGGTTCCAAGCAACTCGGCTTGGACTGGCAGTACAAGAACGCGGGATTCTCTGCCGCATTTAGCAACCTGGTCGGAACGGTCACGTATGACGCCGGCTCCGACCTTGCCACGTACGTAGAGTTGACGCTGCGAGCTATCATCCAGGACCGCAAGGGAAGGGTGCTCGCCAATCCCCGGATACTGGTCATGAACGGTCAAGAGGCCGAGATGTTTGTGGGACAGGAGAAGTACTTTTCCTTGCTGAGCGGCCAAGCCTCCGACCCCTACTATCGGCTGGAGTCGATCAAGGCAGGCGTGACCCTGAAGGTAGCTCCCCAGATCGGCAAAAACGGTGAGATATTGCTCGTTTTTGAGCCGGAAGTGTCCGACGTGGTGACAGACAACAACCGCAACTCTTCAAACCACAACGGGGATAACGCCAATTCTGCACTGCCCCTCGTCACACGCCGAAAGGCAAGAACGGTCGTCAGGATCAGGAATGGCCAAACGATCGTGATCGGGGGGCTTCTGAGGGAGCAGCAGCAGTCGACCGTGGAAAAGATCCCGGTCCTGGGTAACATCCCTGTGGCTGGCGCTCCGTTCCGAAACATCGACCAGTGGAAGGAACAACAGGAGGTGTTGATCCTCCTGACAGTCATGCTCATGAGCCCGGACCAGCGGCTCGGTTCTGTCACCAGGGGGCGTATTGAACAACGGTACCTCAGCCCACTCGATGCGGTCTTCAAGCACACGCAAGGAGCCTTGACATGCTCGGGAAGAAGATAGCCCCTTGGATGGCGTTGGGCGTCCTGGCACTAGCCGGATGTGAGCCGCCCAGGCGGGTCGATCTGACCTTTGAGCGGGGGGTTCAGCTTCTGGTGGCCGGTGACCCGCAAGCGGCGATACCCTTCCTGACCCAGGTGATCGCTTCGGAGCCTGACGGTCCAGAGCCCCATGCCATGCTGGCGCTGGCGTGTGCCCTGGACCTCCAGAGCGATCGCGCGGTGCTCCAGGCCAGGCAAGTCCGACGCCCCGAGGGTACACCGCCTGGCTGGGAAGCCGTCGCGGTGGGGATTGCATTCCTGACTGAGCATCGTCCTCTTGAGGCGGCTGCCCATCTTGAGGCCACACTCACCGCGCTACCGGAAGGCGGCTACTTGAGGCAGGCGACCGTCCAATGGCTTGTTCTGGCGTACGCCTGCGCCGACAAGCCCGACAAAGCCATGGAGTCCCTTCAGAAGCTGGCGGCAACGGATTCCACCCGCTTAACGGCCTCGCTATGGGCCGTGCTGCTGCTGGGCTACCACCAGCGTGTGCCGGAAGCGTCCCAGCAGCTCAGGAATGCCGCGGCCCAAGTCGCGGGTCGCGCCCCCCCTGGCGGCTATGACGCCGACACCTTCATCGGACAAGACCCCCAAGAGCTCTATGACGTCACCCTGGCCTTACTGGCGGAAGGCAAGTTCGACAAGGCCCAGGCCCTTCTGGAGCGGCCCGAGGGCGGCTCGGGCTTGCCTTATGACCTGCCTGTCTGGCGGGCCCTGATCAGCGCCGCCAAGGGCCGGTGGCGACAAGCTGACAATGAGCTGGGCGTAGCCTGTCGGTCCGACTGCTCCGGCTGCCGCGGGGTGGCCACCCATCTCTTCAGCGTCACCTACGCCTTGGAGGGCCGGCCTGAGCTAATGATCGCGTCCATGCTGGCAGGCCAGCGATTCCTGGGCAGCCGGCACACGCTCGCCCACGTGGTCACTGAGCCAAGACCTGAACCGGTTTGGCTCAGCGACAGCCTGAAGTAGCCGCTTCTGGCGGGCGACTGAGCAAGCCCGCCCGATCTTCACCCGCCGTCCCAAATCGCCGCCGGAGTGCTCCTTGAATCTCGGAACAAACGAACCTGTGGGCGTGTAGCCCAGGGCCTTCTCTGCATATCAGCCAGCTCACCTTTTCGTCCCACCGCAACCCACCGGAGCACATGGCCACCCACCCCGTTGGGGGCAGTCCAAGGGGCAGTAGAGCAGGCAGTGGACTTGGTGAGCTTCACAAGAGCCTTTGGCTGCGGGGCTTGGAGGGGGTCGACAACCGGTTTTCAAGACCGGCCCGATCAACCGCTCCGGCACCCTACCGGTCGCTGCGCGAGGAAGGATTGTCGCCCGGCGGCGGTGAGTTTTCCAGGGTTTTAGGCCGCCTGGCCGGAGGGCCGCGGGGCCTTTGCCTCCGTGCGACGGCTATGATATCCTGAGGCGCTGCGGCGGAGCTTTGGCCTGCTTCCTGCGCGCGGAGTCACCATGGCACG
>JALHTV010000059.1 GCA_022866005.1 Phycisphaerae bacterium | reverse complement strand
GCCGCACGTCCCCGTCGCAGTCGGTGTACCACAGGTCGATGCCGTGCGCGCGGAGGCGATTGGAAATCCGCTTGTACCGCGGCACGACCACGCTCTTGAAGAAGTCCTCCGACACGATCGGCCCGTTCTTGAAGCAGATGTCCTCCCAGCCGCTGGCATAGTCGAAGTCGATCCGCCCCAGCACCTGGTCCAAGAAGTGCTCCACCAGCACGCAGGCGGTCTCGACCATATCCTCGACCATCGCCGGATAGTCGTAGCACCCGTAGGCCAGGCCCTCGAAGGTGAGCACGTTCCGCACCATGCCGATCATCGAGCCGCAGTTCACCCCCAGCGGATAGTCGCGGCCGGGCGGGTGCTTTCGACGGACGGCCTCGACGTCCACCACGCGGTCGGGGTGGTCCACGCAGAACCGCTCGGCCTTGATGCGCCTCCAATCGTCGGGCGTGTTGACGGAGCTCTTGATGAAGTGCGGGATCGTATCGTGGCCGTCCTTGGGCACCTCCGCGAGCAGGCCTTCACCATTCATGATGATCTGGTGCGCGGCCGTCTCGGAGATGACCTGCTTGGGGAACGGCGGATGGATCCAGACCTTGCCGCCGACCACCTCGATGCGGTCGAAGTTGAAGAAGATGTTCGCCTGGAGATTGTTCTTCAGCCCGTGGTCGCGGAAGATCGGCCAGACCTTGAAGTTCTCCGCCCAGTAGCCGAACTCCATGTTGAAGCAGCGGTCCACCGGCCGGTGATGCATCTGGTCGCAGAAGCGCTGGCGGTCGGTCACCGTCCCGCGCCACTTCGGCCGGCAGGGCGTGATCAGCCGACCCTTGTTGTCGGGCCGGGGGGTCATGCTGGGGTCGGCGCTGGCACTCACGAGCGACACCCCTCCTCTCACTCCACGACCAACTGGCTCTCGCCGCGGCGCATGAATTGGTGTCTGGCCCAGGCGGGGTGGGCGGCGGGGAAGTCCTCGCGGTAGTGCACCCCGCGGGTCTCGGTGCGGCGCAGGGCCGCCTCGACGGTGAGGTAGGCGCCGGTGAGCATGTTCTGCACCTCCCAGCCGCTGCGCTCGAAGAACTCCTTGTCCAGCACGTACCGCCCCCAGAAGCAGACGATCTCCAGCGTCTCGGTGAGGCGCTCGCCGCGGCGGACGATGCCGACGTTGCGCCACAGGATGGCCCGCAGCGAGTTGCGGATGTCGGCCAGGTCCAACTGCGTGCGCTCGCTGCGGGGATTGACCCAGTCGATCGCCAGCGACGCGAGCTTCTCGCCGGCCTGTTCCAGAATCGCCCCGGCCGTCTGCCCGCAGCGCTGTCCGAAGATCAGGGCCTCGGTAAGGCTGTTGGAGGCCAGGCGGTTGGCCCCGTGCAGTCCGGTGCAGGCCGCCTCGCCGCAGGCCAGGAGGTTGGCGATGCTGGTGTGCCCGTCCAGGTCCACCCAGGCCCCGCCGATCATGTAGTGGGCGGCCGGGTGGACGGGGATGAGGTCGCTCCCCGGGCGGATGCCGAAGTGGCGGCACTGCTCGTCGATGAACGGGAACCGCTCGGCGAAGGCCGCCTCGCCCAGCCCGCGGACGTCCAGGAAGACGTGCGTGGAATGCGTCTTGGCCATGCGGTCCACGATCGCCCGGCTGACCACGTCCCGCGGCGCCAGGTCGGCCATTTCGTGATACTCCGCCATGAAGCGGGCGCCGGTGCGGTCCACCAGGAAGCCGCCCTCGCCCCGCACGGCCTCGGAGATCAGCGACCGCGTCGCCCCGGCGACGTACAGCGTGGTGGGGTGGAACTGCATCATCTCGGCGTCGCCGACGGTGCCCCCGGCGCGGAACACCATCGCGATCGGGTCGGCCGTGGCGCAGGGCGGGTTGGTGGTCTCGCGCCAGAGCATTCCCGCCCCGCCCCCGGCCAGGATCGTCACCCGCGCGCGGATCATCTGAAGGCCGTAGTGCGGGTTGAACGTCAAGGCACCCAGGCAGGTGGACGCGGGCCCGCCGTCGGGCGGATCGGTGACCAGGTCGATCGCGAAGCACGCTTCAAAGATCTTCAAGCCGGCCACGTCGCGGGCGCGCTGGACCAGCACCTCGGCCAGTGCCCTGCCGGTCGCGTCGCCGCGGGCGTGGACGATGCGATGGGCGTGGTGGCCGCCCTCGCGCCCCAGGCTCAGCTCGCCGCCGTCGGTGTCGAACTTCACCCCCCAAGACTGCATCTCCCGCACGTGCTGCGGGGCCTGGGTCACCACGGTGCGGATGACCTTCTCGTCACCGATGCCGCAGGCGGCGGCCAGCGTGTCGGCCACGTGCTGCTCGGAGCTGTCGTCCTCGGCCATGACGGCGGCCAGGCCCCCCTGGGCGTGGTAGGTGTTCGACTCCAGCAGGTCGCCCTTGGTGACCAGGATCACCTGGCCGTGCGCCGCGGCTTCGATGGCCGCCCGCAGCCCGGCTGCCCCGCCGCCGATCACGAGCACATCGGTGAAGATGTGGGGCAGGCGGCGGCTCTCAAACCCGACCAGGTAGCGGCGCTGGAGGAACGTGTCGTTCATCAGCCCCAGGAGTCTACGCCCGCCGACCCCTATTGTCGAGGGCGCCGTCGGCGCCGCCCGGCCGCCTGGGGCTTTTTGGCCTGGGTGATCTTGCGGCGGAGGAAGACTCTCTCGGTAGGCAGGCGCGACTGCTCCCAGGCCAGGCGGATGGCCTCTGCCACGATCGCGTTGTGGCGCTTCAGGCCCTCCAGAACGTCGTAGTCGGAGGAGCCGGCCGGGGCTGAGAGGAACGTGTCGTGGCAATCGACGCTGAACAGGAAGCTCCGGTCGCGAGGCGGGCGGGACAGGCGCAGCTTCATGTGCGGGTAGTTCTCGTTGCCCAGGCGCAGGACGAAGGAGCGCACGCGCTCCAGCGGTGCGTTGGGCGGGTCGCGCTCGACGTGCGGCCCCATCAGCCACTGGGGGGGGTCGAAATCGGCTGGCGGGATGCGGTCGGCCACCTCGGCCGGCGGGGAGGACGAGTAGGCGTAGCGAAGGTAGAGCTGGACCGCTCGACGGATGCTCCTGCCGGAAGGCAAGCGGATTGACTTATGTTGACAAGCGCTCATCGCCGACCCACAATGGGGGCCGCCGTGGCGGGTGCGGCCCGGTCGCCAGGTAAAGTATACCCTATAGTGGAGGCTTGCAGGCACCGGCAAGCGTGCGGTCCGGTGATTGCGGTATGGCCGAGCGGCGCCCCATCGTGATGGTCGTGGAAGACGATGTAGAGATGAACGACCTGGAGCGGGAGTTCCTGGCCGTTCGGGGGTTAGACTCGGTGCCCGCCTATTCCGGCGCCCAGGCGCTGGAG
>JALHTV010000058.1 GCA_022866005.1 Phycisphaerae bacterium | reverse complement strand
CTGGCCGAGGCGGGGCTGCGGTACGTGGAGATTTCCCTGGACAGCGTGTCCGAGGCCCGCCACGACGCCTTCCGCGGCCAAGAGGGCATGTGGCGCCGCGCGGTGGCCGGGGCCAAGGCCGTCGTCGCGACGCCGGGCCTGCGCCTAGGCATCGCCATGTGCGTCCACCAGGGCAACTACGAGGAAGTCGCGGACATGATCGCCTTCGCCGAGGATCTGGGCGCCGGGTGCTTTGCCCACTTCAACTTCATCCCCGTCGGGCGCGGGTTGCGGATGGTCCGCGGCGACATCACCCCCGCGCAGCGCGAGCGGTTGCTGGCCATGCTGAACGCCAAGATGCAGGCCGGCGGGATGGGCGTGATCTCCACCGCCCCGCAGCTCGGCCGCGTGTGCCTGGCGGGGACGGCCACCGACGGCGGGCGGGTGTCCTGCTCGCACGCCGGTTCCGGCAGCGGCGTCAAGGCCCGCGTCGTAGCCAAGTACCTGGGCGGCTGCGGGGCCGGGCGGACCTATGTGTGCATCGAGCCCACAGGCGACGTGACCCCCTGCGTGTACCTGCCCCACCGCGTGATGGGCAACGTCCGCTCAGCAGGCCTCATCGACATCTTCCGCGACAACGCCTTCACCGACGTCCTCAACGACCGCACGCACCGGCTGCACCACTGCGAGGTGTGCACCTTCCGCAACTACTGCGGCGGCTGCCGCGCCAGGGCCGACGCCTACTTCGGCCAGCTCCACGCGGGCGACCCCGGCTGCCTCTTCAACGAGAAGCACTGGCAGGCGTTGGTGGACGCGGACGTGGCGGTGGACGAGGACAAAGAAGTCCAACGCATGGACACTGTCCCCGTGCTGACGCACGGGGCTTCCGCGACGCCGACCGGGCGGCCGTGACAAAGCCCCCGCCGTCAGGCGGGGGATGGTACTGCACATCGCATGGAGACTGTCCCTGTGGCCTCCCGGCAAGGGTCGGTGTACCCCCGGTGCCCTGTGTGCCCTTGGCAGTTCCCCCGCAAGTCTCTTTTAGAGCTCCCACGGCTCCGGGCCGGGGCGGAGGGCCTTGGGCGGGGCGAAGATCTCGTAGTGGAGGATAGCGCGCCGCAGGTCGTCGGGGGTCTTCAGGGAACCGACCAGACTGGCCGCAAGCGCCACCTGGCCCGGTTCAGCCGCGGCCCGGACGTGCAGCAGCCGCGCCTCGATGGCAGCGGTATCGGCCTCCGATGGAGGCAGGGCCGTAAGGCGCTGATCCCGTTCGGCCTGCCCCCGTGCCAGCCGCTCCTGCTGACGGCGGACCTCCTCGGCGACGTCCCAGGAGGCAGGCTCCACTTCCGGCGGGACCGGCACGGCGCGACGGCGGCCCACCAGGCGGCGGACACCGGGAACGCGCATCGGGCCGGTGGCGCGGGGCGGCGGTGCGGGAGGCGCCTGGGGCGGCGCGCCCGGCGGGAGGCGCTGGGCGCCTATCCCCTCACCGCGCGGCTGGCCAGGCCGAGCGGACTTCCCGACCGCCTTCTTCAGCAGGCCGACCACGACGGCAAAGAAGATCAGGACCGCGTAGGCGATCAGGTCCTCGACGTCGATCCCGATGCCATTGGCAAGGATGGGCCACGATGTCATGGGCCTGCCTCAGGGGGTGCGCGGGGGCGTCTCGGTGCGCGGCTGGCCGCCGCCGAGGCTCTCGCGCATGTCGGTATCGGCCTGGATGTTTCGCATCCGGTAGTAGTCCATAATGCCCAGGTTGCCCTTGCGGAAGCTCTCGGCGATCGCGAGGGGAATCTCCGCCTCGGCCAGGACCACCTTGGCGCGGTTCTCGCGGACCAGCGCCTGCATCTCCTGCTCGCGGGCCATGGCCATCGCGCGGCGTTTCTCGGCCTCGGCCTGGAAGCGGCGCTTGTCGGCCTCGGCCTGGTCGGCCTGGAGCTTGGCGCCGATGTTCTCGCCCACGTCCACGTCGGCGATATCGATGGAGAGAATCTCAAAGGCGGTCTTGGCGTCCAGGCCCTTGTCGAGGACCTTCTTGGAGATCAGGTCGGGGCTCTCCAGCACCTGCTTGTAGGACTCCGAGGAGCCGATGGTCGTCACGATGCCTTCGCCCACGCGGGCGATGATGGTTTCCTCGGTCGCCCCGCCGACCAGCCGGTCGATGTTCGCTCGGACGGTCACGCGGGCCTTGACCTTGACCTGAATGCCGTCCTTGGCCACCGCGTCGATGGTGGTCTTGCCGGTGGCGGGGTTGGGGCAGTCGATCACCTTGGGGTTCACGGAGGTCTGCACCGCGTCGAGGATGTCTCGACCCGCCAGGTCGATGGCCGTGGCGGTCTTCCAGGTCAGGTCGATGTTGGCCTTGTTGGCCGCGATCAGCGCGGTGATCACGCTAGGCACGTTGCCGCCGGCCAGGTAATGGCTTTCCATGTCGCTGGTGGTCAGGTTCAGCCCGGCCTGGACGGCACGGACCTTGCTCAGCACGATGACCCGCGGGTCCACCTTCCGCAGGCTCATACCGATCAGGTCGATCATGCTGATGCTTGCCCGGGCAAAGTACCCCTGGATCCACAGCTTGAAGAACCTCCCGACCACGCTCAGGATGATCAGGAGGATGATGACGAGGACCGCCACCAGGGCCCACACCCACACGAGGCTGGGCACTTGCGCTAACATAGTCATAAGGTTCTCCCTTCGTCGTCCGATGCGATCGCCGCCCGATCATCGGGCTTGGCGGTGCGTTCCGTATAACGCGCCGCCCATACCACGGCAAGCTTACGCCTAAGCGGCAGGGCCAGCGTCCGATGCGATGCGGCGGACCACGACGTCGCTGCCCTGAATGCGAACCACCTTCACCGCCGCGCCCTTCTCGATCAGCCCGCTCTCGGCGGAGGCAATGATCCGTCGCCCGTCGATGCGGACGGCCCCGCTGGGGCGCAGCGGCGTCTCGGCGATCCCTTCTCGCCCGAGCAACGCGCGGAGGCTATCGGCCTCGGGCGTGGCCTCCCCGGGCGGGGCCTGACCGCGCGAGAGCACCAGCCGCCGGCCCAGCCGAGTCCGCGGGATCCACCTGATGGCCGCGATGATGAACACCGGATACCCCACCAGCGCCGCGACCACCGCCACCACGCCCGTCTCCGCCGACAACCGGAAGCAAAACGCCACCGCCCCCACCAGGCAGCCGGCCGACAGCACGGTCAGCAACCCGAAGAACGGCGTGCAGATTTCCATCACGATCAGCGCCGCCGAGGCCAGCACCAGCACCACGATCAATAGAATAGTGCCCACCATATCCGTTCCTATTCACCTGTTCACCGTCGCGGCCGGCCTAGGGCGCCGGTGCGACGACGATGCGGTTGCCCTCGTTCTTCAGCACCACCACCGCCGTGCCGGGGTAGATGAAGGCCCCTTCGGCCACCACGTCCACCAAGGTCTCATTGAACCGCGCCACCCCGGCCGGGCGGCACGTGGCCGTCACCACGCCCCGCTGACCCACCTGGATCGTGCGACTGGGGGAGGAATCGCTCACCGGCGGCGCCGCCGCAGCCGCGGGCGGGGCCAGCACCAGCCGACTGGCCACGGGGACCTTCGGCAGGACCCGCGCCAGCAGCGGCATGGCCACGACCGCCGCGATAAAGGCCACGCTCAAGGCCAGCACGCCCCTCCCGAGAACCCTCCAGTCCAGCTTCGTGGTGGGAATCGGCAGGCTCAAGGGAGCGTTGGGCACGAACATGGCCAGCAGCGCCACCGCGCAGCACAGGATGCCCGCGATGCCCGCGACCCCGAAGCCCGGCGTGACGAACACCTCCACGCCCAGCAGCGCCAGCCCCAGCGCAAACAGCGCGATCTCCCACCACGCGGCCATGCCCACCAGGTACCGGCTGCCGAACAAGATCGCAAAGCAGAGGATCGCCGTCGTCCCCGCCACGCCGAAGCCCGGGGTGTGCATCTCCACGTACACGCACAGCAGGCCCGCGAAGAACAGCACCGCCACCACGGCCGGACTGGTCAGGAAGGTCACCAGACGCTCCGACCAGGTGTCTTCCAGGATGGTCGGCGGTCCGGGCAGGTCGTAGCGCTCGCCCAGCGCGACTAGCGACGCGGCTACCTCAGCGGCCAGGCCGTCGAAGGTCGCCTCCTCAGCCGTCAGCGTCACCAGTTCCTCCGGCCCGTCCAGGGTACGGAGGTATTCCCAGGAGCCGTCCGTCGGCGGCTTCCCGCCCGCAGGGGCGGTGCTCGGGGGGGCACCGGCCACGCGATGGCGCCACTCGGTGGCCTCGACGATCCGCAACTCGCCGGTGCCGGCGTGGCGGATCAGCCACAACTCATGCGTGATCGTGACCATCGCCTCGCACAGGTCCAGGTTGTAGCCGTTTCGGCCGGCCAGGACGCGGACCTGCCCGCGGGCGGCCGACTCGAACTTGCCCCGCTCCTTGGGCGGGATCTCCACCAGGCCCTCCGGACCGATCATGATCGGCATCGCGTCGCCGATCACGGCCGTGGGAGTCATCACGATCTCGTTGCAGGCCAGGGAGATGATCGCCCCGGCACTGAGCGCCTTGGGCGCCACGAAGGCCACCGTGCGGATCGAGCCAAGCTCATCCAGGATCAACTGGACGATGCGGTCCATCGCCTCGCCCGAGCCGCCGGGGGTGTTCAGGCGGAAGATCACCAGCTCCGCCCCGGAGGCCTTGCAGCGCAGGACCTTCCGCTCGAGCGCATCGGCCAGGGTGTCGGTGATGGCCCCGTCGATGGGGATCACGAACACGTGGGTCACGGTCGCCGGAAGCGCCGGCAGCGCGTGGCTGCGTTGGACGGGCGCAAACCATCCCTCCTCCGTCTCCCGCGCCCCCGCGGGCGCTGTCCAGGTCGGTCCAGACGACGGGTCCGCTGCGACCGCCACGCCGGCCGCGAGCCACACGGCCGACAAGGCGACAAGAGCGACAGGCGGGCCGACGCCTGCGAGCTTCACTCCCATGCGAGCCACTGGTGCCATAAGCTTCCCTCGGTCCTGTCCTGCGGGCAATGCGCCCTGGGCGGTCATTGTACCTCCGAGGGCCTCAGGGGGCGCTTCTGGCCTGCGGAAATACTCACCGCCCCCGGCACGCGCTGCGTGCGGCACGCGTCGGCAAAGTCCGGCATCGGCACCACGGGCCGCCGGGGCGGGGTGTATCTAAGCACCGCCCCCCAACGGCCGCAAGGCCCCATAAGGCCCGGTACATTTGAGATTGTCCTCGGTTGGCCTCCAGGTGCCGACGGTCTGCATCGCGTTGGGATGGTTGCACATGGCGCGCGGGGCAGGGTGGCACGGAGCACAGCAAACGAGGCGACGATGGCACAGCCTGCCTGTGGGGGTAAGCTAGCGCGATGCGCGCCCCTAGTGCGACGAGACCGTATCAGGCACGGGCTTCCACGGGCCCGGCGCTACCCACCGCTGCTCGAATGGTGTGCCCGCCGCGACAGCCTCGGATACCGGAAGCAGGAAACCCGCAATCTCCTTAAGCACCTGTTCGAAGACATCCGGGATCCCAGCTAGTCGTCCGCGGCGCAGGAATGCCACCCACTGGGTCTGCTTCATGTCGTCCCGGGCAAACTTGGGGCTTAGAGCCAACGGCTTAGCCTGGAGCGTGGTGCGACGTCTGGAAAACGTCTCCACCAGCGCCTTGGCCAGGTCTGCCCCATCGAAGTCAAAGTGCCTGGCTAAGTACCAGGTGTCGTGAAAGTCCTTCATCCGGCTGTTCACCTCGCCCAGCTTGACCATTGCCTCAAACTTCTCGGCAATGACACTCTCACGGCTGTACCCCCGAAGGCGAGGCGCCGGCAGATGCAGGATCGTCGGGTAATCCAGGTCTACCGGCCCGGGGACGATCACATCCCAAAACCCGATGTCCACATGGAAGGCAACCTCCGCATTGCCCAGGCGGCCATGGACTGTCACGCGGACCCCCTCGTAGTCCGCGTCCTCGATGATCCGCTCGGCTGTAACCTGGTCTACGTCAAAGCCCAGACCATCAGGTTCCACCTCCTGCCGACAGATATCCTGGAACACACCCACGACTTCGTCGAGCGAGTTGCCCATGCGGCCCAGCAGGTCGATATCCCGTGTCGGCCGATACATCGGTGCTTGCCACGCGGTGAATAGGAGCGCCCCCTTGAGCACGAATTTCTCCCCGTGGGGGGATCGACAAAGGCGGTATAGGAATCGCTCCATAGCGAAGTACTGGAGAAGCTCGTTGAAGGGTCGACCGGTCCGCTTGGCCTCGTCGCGTAGCCGCTGGTTGATAGAGTGTGCCGCGTTCCTGAGGGCTCTTTTGCTCACAGCATAGCTTCCAGGTAAGGTCGCATGATGCTCGCGACACGGCAGATTCGGCCGAACTTCATCAGTTCGTCAACCGATGCCTTCTTCTCCTTCCGGCACAGCCGAAGAGCCTCAAGCGCTATGTCCAGGCCGATCTTGTTCCGGTACTTGAAGCAGTCGGCCACAGTCTTAGCTGGCGAATAGACGCGAACGGGCACCCCGTCCAGAATGTGCTTCTCCACCCCCTTCGTGAATGCCCCGCCGCTGAACCAGAAGACTCGGATCGGCGGGTATGCCACGCGAGGGCGTTTGACCTTCTGTTCGATGGCCAGGTCTACTTGGTGCGGTACCTGTGTCGTGATGCCGTGGAACGCCAGGGCCGACACCAGGCAGATAACCCCCTTAGGGATCGCCGAGCAGGCCGCCACAAGGTCAGGGTTCCCCAGTGGGGGCAGCTCAGCTAGCCGGTAGAAGCCGCGGCTCACGGCAGCGGTCCGGCCCGTATCGCGCAGTTTGTACAGCGTTCTACGGTGGATGCGCAGACCGAGCGCCTGCTTCGTGCGGAGCATTCCCCCGTGGCGTCTGAACACTCGTATGGCTTTATCTTTACTGGTCCCATTCTTCATAGGATTGGCCCTATGGACAAAAGTTACTGTATTTATCGACAAATACAGTACATTTTGTCCGCTCTCTCCGCCAGCAAAAACGCAACAATCGGCAATAAAAGAAGTTGAAACCAAGCTTCCTGACAGGCACTATCGGCGAGCGAGGCCATCGGGAGGGGCTATTCTGCTGTGGGCACGGTGCCCCCCTAGCTTGACGGTCCGCCCCGGAACACAGCAGCGATCTGGCAGGCCCCTCCTTCGTCCCGAGTGGCGGACGCGGCAGTCCCACCAGCAGCTCGACTCTTGAGACTTCCCGCAAGACTCTCAGTCAGCGAAGCACCGTGAACGGAACCAGGCTGCCCCCCAAAGCCTTTGACACTCCGCGGCCAGACGATAGGATGGGCATCCCTGCGTGGGACGGTCGGGCTGCGGGCCGCCTCCGTGGAGAGGTCCTTCGACGATGAAGATCTCGCTGAACTGGCTGACGGATTACGTGGACGTCTCGTGCAGCGCCACGGAGCTGGCCGCGGCGCTGATGCGCATCGGCCTTGGCTGCGAGGAGGTCACCGAGACGGCCAGCGACGTCGTGCTGGACCTGGAGATCACCAGCAACCGCCCCGACTGCCTGGGCCACCTGGGCGTGGCGCGGGAAATCGCGGCCATGACGGGTGCGGCCTTTCGCCCGCCCAAGATCGACAAGCTCCCCACCTCCGGCAAGGCCTCGGAGCTGACCCGCGTCGAGGTGCTCGCGCCCGACCTGTGCCCGCGCTATACCGCCCGCGTGATTCGCGGTGTGAAGCTGGGGCCAAGCCCCTCGTGGATGGTCGAGCGCCTGGCGGCCGTGGGGCTGCGGAGCATCAACAACGTGGTGGACGTGACCAACTACGTGCTGATGGAATACTCCCAGCCGCTGCATAGCTTCGACCTGGACTCACTCGCCGAGCGCCGCATCGTGGTCCGCCGCGCGCGGGACGGTGAGCAGCTGGTCAGCATCGACGGCACGCGCTGCGACTTGACCCTCTCCATGCTGGTCATCGCCGACGCCGAGCGCCCCGTGGCCGTGGCGGGCATCATGGGCGGGGCCAACACCGAGGTGGGCACCGACACCGTCAACGTGCTCATCGAGAGCGCCCAGTTCGATCCCCTGGCCGTCCGCCGCGCCAGCCGGAAACTGGCCCTGATGAGCGAGAGCAACTATCGCTTCGAGCGCGGCGTGGACCCCATGGCCGTGGACACCGCATCGCTGCGGGCCTGCCAACTCATCCTTCAGACCGCCGGCGGCACGCTGGCCGAGGGCGTGGTGGACGTCTGGGCCAAGCCCTTCGTCTCCCCGCAGGTGTCCCTGCGCCCGGAGCGATGCGACGCCCTGCTGGGCATTCACATCCCCCCCGAGCGCCAAATGGAGATCCTCACCCGGCTGCACCT
>JALHTV010000057.1 GCA_022866005.1 Phycisphaerae bacterium | reverse complement strand
TTCGTTAATCCCATGATCCCACTCTCCTTGGTGGCCCACCCGATGACCTTTCGCCTGTAAGCATAACAGCCTGGGCAGATGCAGCTCACCCTCTCCTGTGACGCCTGCCGTACCAAGGGAAAGCACGGGCACAGCCCCCTGCCTCTACCTTAGGACTGGTACCTCTGCTAGGCCTAAAACAAGCGAATCCTGGGCCCCGTGTCGCCCGCGGCGGGGCCGGATGTCACCGCGCAGCACTCGCCGGGCGACGGGCGGCTGCCGTCGGGTGGCTGCCTTGGTTGTCTGTCAATCATGCTCGGTTTTCCTTCCACAACATGTAGGGGGTCAACGGGAACCGGGGCATCCGTACCCCGGCATCGTGGCGGCTGTCAAACACCGCAGCGGGCGGGGCGCCACGGGCGGCCGCAGGCTGTGCAACACGTCCACGCCCCGCAGCAGCACTTCCAGCCATGGGTTCCAAGACAGCAGGCGATACACGATACGCCGGCCTGTCTTGACAATCTGGCAGGGCACGAGAAGCAGGTGGTTCACGAACTTCCGGAACTCCATCCGCAGCAGCGACTCCTTCTGTGCCTTGTACTTCCCTCCCCATCGGCCCGTCTCCGGAAGCACCAGCGCGAACCAAGCCTTCATCGTCCAGGCCAACGACGCCATCACCATATACGCCCAGTTGCTCACCAGGTCGCCCACCGGCATCTCCATCGCCCGCGCGCCGTTCTTCAGTTGCTCGATCAGGTTCTCCTGGTTGCACCGTCCGTTGGCCACCGGGACGATCCCCTCAGTCGGCGTGAGCCTGTCATTCGTGATGTAGAAGAAGTATCGCACATCATCGAAGAGCCTGCGCTCTCCCTTCTCCACAGACAGGTTCTTACGCACCACCACAATTCGGTACGCCTTGCCGCATCGGCCGGGACGGTAATCAAACTCCGCCACACTCTCCGATACCAACCGGATGTTGTCGAACTCCCGCTCCTTGACGATCCGCTCCTTGACGTTCTCCGGCCGCGCCCGCTCCTGCGTGGCCACCTCGTACTTCGCCCGGCGAATCAGCCGTTTCCAGGCCGTTTTTGGCAATTCATCGGCGATCTTCACCAGGTTCGCCATCGCGTCGATGCCGAAGACGAACTCCACCCCGTCGGCGTCCCACCGGTCCAGCTCCCCCGTCTGCGTGAAGTCCGTGTCGCCCCGCAGGCGGACCTTCCGGAACCCTCCGCGGCGGCACAGGACAACGACCTTGTCCAGCCACTCGGCCGCCCCCTCGTGCGACGGCCGGTTGCCGCTGCGATTGACCAGATACAGCACTTCCCCCGTGTTGGCCAGCGAGATCACCAGCGGATGGTACCCCCACTGGCCCTTGTACGAGATGTCCATCCCTTCCTTGCATTCGCCGTACGTGGCCGCCAGCGTGCCGTCGGCGTCGATCACCGCCTCCGCGAAGAACTCCGCCGGCTGGAGCTTCCAGATATCCAGACGCACCTGGTTGATCGTGTCCATCAGGACCGCCACATGCCAGGGGCGGAATCGACGACAAAAGTCGCCCGCCGTCGTGGGGTCGGGAATGCGCTGGGCGCCCAGGGCGTCCAGAAAGGCCTCGTCGTTGCGCTGGCGCTCGATGTCCTCCAGACACGTCCCGCCGGCCAGGATGTTGTAGGCGATGTTCAACACGTGATCGGACTCATGATAGGGCAGATGCCGCTTGAGCAGATGCAGTCGGGCGTCGATGGCCGCGTCGAGACCGACCCGCGTGGCCAACAGGTGCATCGCCCCGATCCCCCCGGCCGAGACGCCCCGGGCCCGCTCGGCCACCTCGTAGTGGATGTTGCGTGCGGTCAGCATCGGCTCGGGCTGATCGGGCCAGTGAATTTCCCGGAGACGATAGGCGATTCTGAGCTTGCCATGGACCAGCCGCTGGCGGATAATGTTGTTCACTCGAAATCCCTTTCGTTGGTTGAGAGGTCCGTTTTGGCGACGTTCTTCTTAACCACAAAAACAAAGGGATTTCGAGTCTTTTTTCGCGCCAGGCCCGAACAATCACGAAAATCACGCTTGTTCAGGGACTAGCGGCGCCTTGGGCGGGGCCACCGGTGATTTCAACAGCGACGGCCGGCAGGACGTGCTGTTCCTCTACGCCGCCGAAGTTCCCATACTGTACTTCAACCGCGGCTTCCGCAGTTTCGGCTTGGCCAGCGGCCTGGACGTGGCAAGAAGCGGCATGTTGCCCAAGGCCGAGGAGGGCCAGCAGGCCGGGTGCCTGGCCGACCTGAACGGCGACGGCGTGCAGGACATGGTCGTTGTCCTCAAGAAC